>JAKSNE010000059.1 GCA_024400135.1 Paludibacteraceae bacterium | reverse complement strand
GTATCGGGTAAGGTGACATTTGAGAACACGGACTATCCTGTCAAAGGTTGTCAGTTCTATATCGATGGTCAGATTTGTTCGCAGGACGGAACCGTTATTGAGTCGGACGAGGAGGGTAATTTCTCTATTCAAGTACCTATTGGCGAACACTACATTACGGTCAAGAAAGACGGTCACATCTTCGTCAACGAAGGGCGTTATCCTGCCGATCCGGCGGGCTCCGGAACAAAAACAAAGTTCGATGCTCCGCGTAGTAACTTGCAATTCTACGATAACACCACCGTCTTAGTGGTTGGTCGCGTAGCCGGTGGCGCAGACGAGGCAGCCAAAGCTCACGGCTTTGAGTTAGGTAAAGCCACTATCGGTCAAGCGCGTATCGTGCTCACACCGCCCGAAGACACTTATAACCTCAACTTAAGCACGACAGAGGGACGCACGTTCGCGTGCCCGGACAGCATTGTTTGTCATAGTATGGCTACCACGGGTATTGCCGAAGGGAATAAGGCCCACAGTGTAACCATCACGACCGATGCTACGACGGGTGAGTTTGTGGTAGCTTTGCCGCCTGTAGATTTTGAGATTAAGAAGATTGAGATTCCGAGCAATCCGACTATCCTCTTTGACTTAGGTAAGTTCGAGAACCTCACTCTCGGTTCGGGAAATATCCGCCAAACGACGAGCGACACCCTATACACCGATTCGGTTAATTATAAGACCATTACCTACTTACAAAAACTGGACGCTATTCACTATGCGCAACCCGAATTGACCATCACCCAACGGAGCAATCAAGATGGTGCCTTAGGTGAAAAGACGTACTATGTCGGCCTGCCTTCGGGACAAGTGGATACTATACCCTTATATACGGTCGGAAATGACCAACTGACCTACACATTAGGTACACCCGCTTACTTACAAAACAAGACGTATTCGTGGGATATCCACGTCTTTGAGACATACGTTAATAACGATGACCCTCAAGCACCTATCACGACCCTTCAGCCTATGCGGAATGCGATAGTAACTATCGAGAATGAGTTAGGCGAAAAAGAGGTGGCAATGGAGGATGGCAAATATGTGGGTGAGAAAGGAGACACAATGCAAGTTGTGGCGGGACAGATTATCTCCCTCGACCAAAACCAAGTGCTCTTAGATAGTCTCGGTACAGCCAACTACTTGTTTACCGTTGGACAACCGAACATTGTAGAGCCTTATACCTACAACACGAATATCACTTTCGAAGATGCGCAACGAACACGCGTCTATAGTTGGGAAGAGAATGGCAAGTGCAAAGGACTTATCTTTGGTGCGCGTACGACCGGCACGAACTTCGTGACGGAAGGTCCCGATAAGCTGCTCTTTGTTCTGCGCGATCCTCCCGGAGGACAGTCCTCTGCTACGTGGAAATCGGGTGAGAGCGTCACCACTACCGAAGTGACCACGAACGAGAATAACCGCGGAACCGACATCACCAGTGTACACTATTTTGGAGCCAGTTTTGAGGTGGTTGCCGGTATCGGTTTTGCGACTATCACCGAAACAGAAGGCAAAAACAACATCACCTTCGGAGCGAAAGCCGATGGTAGTACCCAATGGAGTCACACAAACAGTTACGAGGTAACTTCTTCTCAAACTATCTCTACCCAAGCGGGCTATCCATACGTTGGTACGCGAGGAGATGTGTTTGTGGGAGCAAGTACTAACGTCCTCTTTGGTAATGCTCGCGAAGTGGATTTAGAGCGCATACAAGATAATCCGCGAAAGTATAAGGTTGTCGTTCGAGATGCTATCTCCACCGGTTCTGCCTTCAAGACGACCTTTGCCTACACCACTATGGATATAGAGGACAAGGTTATTCCTAACTATATCAAACAGCGTAACGCGTTACTGCGTCACGTAGATGAGGCTTCGTACAATGAGCAGTATCCTAATCTCACCCACGAGCCTATCTATATCACCACCCTCGCGGAGTCGGATCCGCGCTACGGGTCGAACAACCACGACTCTACTATTTGGGGTGATAAGGCAACATCGATGAATGCATTAGCGGGACCCAGTTATATTATGATTCCGCCTCAGACCTTAGCGGACACCAGCAAGGGTTGTATCGACCAGATCTGCCATTTCAATAACCAAATACGCAGATGGCAGAACGTGTTGGCAAACAACGAGGAACAGAAGGTGCGGGTACACCATGATTCGCAGAAGTTTGATCCGGATAAATGGAAAGAAGCTAATGGAAAAGTGGCTGCCGCCATCCGCTGGCGCGATGTTTTACGTGATATCAACGCGGTGGCTTGTCGTGGCGCAGGACAAAGTCGTATATGCTCGCGCGAATACTTAGAGGAAGACTACGCTAATTCGGGAATAGATACCACCCATCTTGATGCGCAGTATTATTACACCGGCGGTTGGTTATTGGATAATATCTCTTTGGGGGGTGGCGCAACGGTGACTTCTTCCAAAACGACCACAACAGGCGACGGAACGGGAAAGACAGAACTGGACGGCTTCAAGGGATTACTCAAAACCGAAACCGGTCTGCAAGTCAACAAGTTTGGATTTAACCTTAAAACAGACTCTTACTTAGGTTATAACCGTATTGAGGACAACCAAACGATGGAATCCGAGACCTCTACCATCGAATATACCCTTGATATCAATGACTACGAATATATGTCCGTAGATGTCTATGCGGCTCCCGATGGATACGGTCCAATCTTCTCTACCCGTGGCGGACAGACCTACTGTCCGTACGAAGGTGAGGAACGCACCAAGTACTATGAGCCGGGAGAACACGAACTACACACCGCTACCGTCAGCATGGAAGAACCGCAGATTCGTGCCGAGGTAACAACCATCACCGATGTACCTATCGGTGGGAAAGCGATTTATACGCTTAACTTAGCGAATATAGCGGATGTGGATAAGAACTACTTCACTTGGCTCAAACTCTATGCCGCCAGCGACTATAACCCCTTAGGTGCACAACTCTCCGTCGCTGGCTCTGTTCTAACCGATGCCGGACGACTGATTAAGTTCTATCCTTCGCAACCGATCGTGAAGGCCTTGGTTGTCACGCAAACCGATTTAGGCGTACTTGATTATGACAGCTTAGCGGTTATCCTATCTTCGGATTGCTCGTCCTTCCAAAACGCCGATACGGTTTGGTTGGCGGCGCATTTCGTTCCGACCTGTTCGGATGTGCATATTCGTATTGATAACACGACTATCAACACCACAACGGGTAATAAACTCGCTATCACGGTGGATGGTTACGACCGTAACTTCCGTAACTTCAAGTCTATCCGCTTGCAGTATCGCCAAACTTCAGAGAACGATTGGCACCTGATTCGCGAGTTCTGCACGAACCCGACCGATACCGTGGGAGGACAAAAGTCTCTTATTGATGGTCCGGCAATCTACTACACCTTGGAGATGACGGATACCCAATTCCCCGATGGCGAGTACGAGTTCCGCGCCGTAACGGCTTGTACCTTTGGGAACGACGAGATACCTAACGAAAGCGGTATCGTGTCGGTTATCAAAGATATGCAACGCCCTGTAGCACTCGGACTGCCAAGTCCGATTAACGGCATCTACACATCGGATAACCAAATCTATGTCGATTTCAATAAACCCGTCCAAATGGGACGCATACACGATAAGAACATTTCCGTACAGGGTGTCCTTAATGCGCACAATGTGGACGACCATGCTGTAGCGCTTCAGATAGATGAAGCTTGCGCGAGAAGCGAAGCAGAGTATAACTTCAATAACACAAACCTCACCTTCGAGTTCTGGTATAATTATCAGAACGACGGAATAATCTTAGCGCATGCAAGCGAAACAGGGGTAGGACTTATTTTGGCTGTCACGAAAGGACGACTTGGGGTTGAACTCGGCAATTATCAGCAACGCTCACAAGGCACCATCCCTCAAAATACTTGGTGCTTTATCTCCATCCAATATGAAGCAGACTTAGACAACGATGGTTGGAGTACACTGACCGCCCATTGCGCATACGATAGTTATGATGTCTGCCTCTTTGACCACATCCGCGTACCCAAATATGATATACGGTCTAATCTGCTCGTTGGTGGTTTTAACCAATGTAAGATGCACGACTTGGCTATTTGGACGATTGACAGAGATTGGAGCACATCGCTTAGCGAGCGTAAGAAACGCAAAGACTCCTATACCGATGGATTACTCTCCTATTGGCCTATGGACGAGGGCGAAGGGTTTGAGGCACGCGATATTGTTCGTGGCAGAAACCTAAAACTTCCGATGAACTCGTGGTATTATAACAATAACAATATCGCTCTCGCTATCCCTGCTTCACAGATTGTAAAGATGGATATCAGCGAGTGTCCTATCCCTGCCAAGGAGGACTTTGTGTTCGAGTGCTGGTTCCGCATGACACAAGACGGAACACTCATGACCCTAAGCGATTCGTCCCTTAGTATAGGATTTAGTGTTAATTGTATGCTCCTCACGATTAATAACGAGACAAAAGTCGTCACGGCTCCCGGACGCGTAGTCAATGGCGCTTGGCACCACTTGGCAATCAACTACCGCCACAACACCTTACCTATTTTTATGATTGATGGGCAGATACTTGATGTCAACGGTATAGAAGAGATGCCTGCCTTTGCTTCAAGCTCCATCATCTTCTCTTCCGAAGAGTCCGAGGTCGAAGTGGGACTGGACGAGGTGCGCCTATGGAATGCATATATTATGCCGCAGAATATCGCCCTCAATCGTCGCAACGAACTCAAGGGCGATGAAGCCGGTTTAGTGGCTTACTACCCGATGGAGAAAGACACGGTTGATGAGGCAATGCAACCCATCAAAGTCCTCTCCCTTGAAGACCGCGTTAGCAAGCATTCTCTAAACTCTAAACTCTCCACTTTAAACTCAAGTACTACCTCGCCCGCATTAACCAAGCAACGTCCCGTTGAACAGGTCAAACATACCTACACGCCGTCTGCGCAGCGTCTCGTGATTAACATCACCGAAACCGCAGCGCGTATTGAGGGTTGTACGCTTGAGTTTGAAGTGACAGATTTAGTCGATGAACACGGGAACTATTCTACCCCAATCCATTGGACAACGTATGTCAATCGCAACCAACTGCTGTGGGGTGAAGAAATGATGAAAGTGACAAAGACCGCTCTAAAGGATACCACCGTCACTATCTCCATTGCTAACAACAGTGGTAAGGTAGAAAATTGGTCTATCGTGAATGCACCTCTATGGCTTGTGTTTAGTGAGACCAGCGGTATCTTACAACCGCTTCAAAAGAAAGAACTGACCGCCACTATCCAAGCCTCGCTTGCGATTGGTAATTATGATCAAACCATTTATTTGGTAGGTAACGAGACCGTGATGGATCCGCTGCGGTTAACCGTTCGCGTCAATGGCGAGAAACCCAATTGGACGATTAACCCTGCCGACTACGAATACTCGATGAATATCATTGCCACAGCGATGATTAACAACACCGTCGCGGACGATAGCGAAGACCTCGTGGCTGCGTTTATCGGTAACGAATTGGCGGGATTGGGTTCACCGCGTCTGTATAGTTCGTACGGACGTCATTATATTATGATGAACGTGTACGCGAATCTCACGCAAGCTCAAAAAGATAGTATAAACTACGGTCTGAGCATTCATAAACCCGTCACGTTTAAGTATTGGGACGCAAGTACAGGACTGATTTACTCCCATATTAATATCACACTACCTCCTACAGAAAGCCAACCTTGGAATGTCCTCAATTTCACCGGCGGAAAACTGGTTGGTAGTATGACGAACCCGATTACGCTTCAAGCCGGACAGGTATCCGAACAGACACTCCAACTCCAAAAAGGGTGGAACTGGATTAGCTTCAACGTCTTACCTGATGACACGAATATCAATTCGGTACTAAAGGGGTTGATAGGTGATATCTCTATCATCAAATCCTTCACCGAGTATGCGCAACTCTCCACTATCCGCGATTCGTTGCGTGGTTCACTCAAGGTGATGGACTGCCTGAAGGGATACAAACTGAATATCAACAAACCTTACGCCAAGACGGTTACGGGTAATATCATCAATCCTGTTTATTTTGGTATCCCGTTGAAGGGAAATAACAGCTGGAGCTGGATTGGCTATCTGCCACAGATGAGCTTGGATATCAATCTCGCTTTAGCAGGTATTAACCCAACCAAAGGCGATATTGTCAAAGCACAAACAGACTTTGCTACATGGGACGGCTTCCAATGGGTAGGACCATTACAGTTCCTCAGCCCGGGTAATGCTTACCTCTATTGCAATACAGGTGAACAAGATATGACCCTCTACTACCCGTCCTTCGCCCGCAATGCCGCTCCAATCATCAATTCATCAATACATCATTCAGCGAAGCGGTTCAATTCTACATTCACTCCCGT
>JAKSNE010000058.1 GCA_024400135.1 Paludibacteraceae bacterium | reverse complement strand
TACAAGGCTGAAGGAAGTAAGTTGATGGCTTATGGTGTAGGCAGTTACACAGAAACCAATCCAGTTACTTTAACTATTAAAGCTCCCGCAGATGCGATGTTTAATGGTGACAGAATTGGTGTAACACTTGAAGGTCAGAGCGCATGGACCGCTGCTGGTTTGGAGGTCCCTACTATCTATTACGATGGTATTACTGCTGTTCCGAGTATGTTAGGCAATCATGTGGCTACTATCTCCGCCGGCGGTGCTACTGCTTCGCTTAATTACGAAATCACATCTGTACTGGAATATCAATCTTTCTTAGACGGAGGATTAAAGTATGGTACAAACTATGATATTGTTTCTGGTACGGGGAAATACGAAGTTCCTTTGAATGACGAGCAAAAACGCGGTGTGTATTGGGATGAAACAGAACAATGTGCCGTATTTGATGGGGAAGCCTACCTCAAAATATCCAATCCATTAGGTAATGCCAATGCCTCTACCGGTTTTACTATTACTATGGATGTATATATTAGTAGTCAAAATAATAAGTCTGGAACTTATATTAATTCAAATGGCGTGTCGAAAAATAAAAATGGTTGGCAACGAATCTTTGATTTGAGTGATGGAACGATTCAGAAGTTTTTCGTCTTGAATGCAGGCGCTGCCGCTCACTTGTCGTGTATAGGTACCACTACTGGATATGGAGATTCTAAACATTTCCAGACGGATCTTCCAAATGCAACAACATACTATGATGCATGGCACACTATTACGCTGGTGGTAGCTCCAGGTGGTAATATCACCTTGTATGTAGATAAGAATAGAGTGTCGTTTCTTGCAACTAGCAATAAAGTGGTAGACGTTTTGAATAAACTTTCCAACTTTAACACTTGCTTTATTGGAACTTCCGTATATGAAGATACTAAAGCAAATTCGGACGGATTTTTCTTTGGTAAGATGCGTGGCTTCCAAGTGGTAGAAGGTCCATTAATGCCTTATTATGATGGCACGAACGAACATTACTACTTGGGCTACGAAACCAATGGCGGCAATGTTATAACCGGCTCATTCCAAACAAATCTGCCTAATCCCCTGCCAACGCCTACCCATACAGATACCCAAAAGAAATTTGCCGGTTGGTATTTGGATGCAATCTTTACCACTCCTGCAGTGCCCGGCGCAGCTCTTTCTAAAAACACGACCCTTTATGCTAAGTGGGATGCTCCTTCGGTTTACACTCGCGACGTGACCAACGGCAGTTGGGGAACACTCTGCCTGCCTTGGGAAAGTGTGAAACTCGAAGGCGGTAACTACTACGATGTACTCGGAACGAAACATGCCGAATATGGTGTAGCTTTGGTTGAGTTAGACGAAAGCGACCAACTCACTGCCGGTAAACCTTACGTCTTCAAGGCTACCTCAAGCCAAATCAAAGTGACCTACAATCCGGCAACGGGAGTAGATAATCCTGTCGCAGGTAACCACATCATCGGTTCGTTTGCCGATTGCAATGTTCCCGAGGGGATGTATATCATCTACAACAATCTGCTGTATATCACCGATGGTAGTAGTACGATAGGTGCTAATCGCGCTTACTTCGATGCGGATAATATGGAAGCCTATAATCCCGCTACCGCTCCGGCTCGTGTAGTCTTTATGGGTGGTCACCAAACTCCGACAGACAATCCATCATTGCATCATTCCATCAATTCATCATTAAAAGTATTGAAGGATGGTCAGTTCCGTATTGTTCGTGATGGCAAGACCTATAACGCACAAGGACAAAGAATTCAATAATTAACAAACTATTCCCCTTCTCCTCCCCTTCGGGGGGAGGCTGGGAGGGGGCTAATAAATTAGCAATTATGAAAAAAGTATATGTAATTCCTCAATCTCGTATTGAGTTGGCAAAAACACCGGATCTGATGGTTGACGATTTCTTAGGTATTGCCTCTGCCAGCAACGGTGGTTCGGTTTACGCACCAGAAGCAGCCCAAGGGGCATAACCTATAGGCTACATAATAATCAGACCGCTTCGAGCAATCCTCGGAGCGGTTTTTTTTGACTTTTGTGGGTTGCGATGGTTGTGTTTGCGGACATGTGGGCTATGCGGGTCATGATTTTCTAAAACCTCTATCGCGCGCGGGAAGGAGTTTTAGAAATACATGTCCGCAATGGTCTCTTGACCTGCACACTAACTATGGTTTTGGCACTCTCGCGAACGCAGCAATTCTGTCCGTGAAAAATCAGATGGAAAACCTAATTTCCTTATTTACAGTCTTGTAACTGCGCGAGGGTATGTGAGGGAATTTGAGGGAATTCGGGAAATTCCCGAATATTCCCGAAAGTTCCCGACCTATCAAACCCTCAATGCCCCTCATCTCTCCTCTCGGTGGTGCGGACAGTTGCGGACGCGGACAGTTGTTTCTTATATACACACCTACGCGCGGGTGGAATTATAAAACAACAGTCCGCAACTGTCCGCGTCCGCAGTCCCTTTCGTTCCTAAAAACACTATCGCAAGCGTGTCTGTTAACGTAGCAATAACGTAGCATAATAGGCCCTACGTAGGCTTGACATATCCTTGGTATTGGTTACTTCATCTGTGTAATAGAACCAACAAATAATTTTATTATTAGTGCCATTCCGCATTGCAGTATATCCCTTCTTTTCTGTGTAATTTATCTCTCGATAATTTTATTATTGTGTTGGTAACAACACGGGATGTGACGTTAGGAACATTCCTTTTTAGTTCTTTCTTTTTGGTAGTGGGAGTTTACTCACAACTAACGAAAAAAAGGAGTAAAAAAATAATAAATTAAATCTGCGGAATAGCCCGTAGGGCGTGTGGAATCTGTGAGAGATATTAACAATCGTACACTTTGCCTCTCCGCCTTATCTTAGCCTTCATCACCCATAGCACCCCCGTAGCGTCATTGGACAGCCGTGGGACTTGCGTAGGCTTGACAAACCCCAATGTTGGGCGTACAAAACAACTATCCTCGCAAGGTCTGTAGCGCAGCATCTACGGAGCATCCACACAGCATCCTTGCCTAACGCTATGACTGTGAGAAGTTTGCGCTGTCTGTTGTTTCGTTCCAACTTTCTCGCGAGACTGTCGAGTGAGTGTCGAGTGACCCTCGACCGACCCTCGACTCAAAAAGAGAGTTAAAATACACAGAAAAACCGCAACAATATTTGCATATATCAGAAAAAAGTTGTACCTTTGCAGTCTCAAAGATTTTTACTATGCAAAAGAAAGATGTTTTTATTATGTTAGGATTTGTGGTGGTGGCGATTGCTATCATCTTCGTTAGGGATTACCAACGGCAACCCGAAGGGGCGCGATACGACTTTGTCAGTATCTCCGAAGAGATACCCGATGTGCTACTCGATATCCGCTACCACGGCACCTATAACTTCGTCGGCGCACGCGTGGACGGATACGAGGAACCTATCGCCCTCATGACCCACCAAGCGGTCGATTCGCTCAAACGCGTGAGTGAGGACCTTAAAGCCCAAGGCTATCGCTTGAAAATCTTCGATGCCTATCGTCCTCAACGTGCTGTGGATCACTTCGTGTGTTGGGCAAAGGATGTGAACGATACGATTACGAAGCAGTACTTCTATCCGGAACTCGCTAAAGACCGCCTCTTCCCCGAAGGGTTCATCTGCGAGCGCAGTTCGCACACCCATGGCTCAACGGTCGATCTGACCCTCTTCGATATGGCCACTGGGCGCGAAGTCGATATGGGCGGCACGTTTGACTGGTTCGGCTTTAGTTCGTATCCTTCCTATACAGACCTGACCGAGGAACAACTGGCGATGCGCCAACTGCTGCGCGAGGCGATGATTCGCCACGGTTTCAAACCGTTCGATACGGAGTGGTGGCACTTCACCCTAAAAGACGAACCTTATCCCGATACGTTCTTCGATTTTCCGGTATCACTGAAATCAATAAGCACTAAACACTAAGCACAATAACCCATGAAAAAAACGATTCTCTTTGTCTTGACTTGCGCGGTGGCGCTCAGTCTTAATGCTCGCAACGAGCAAGTGATTAACGACCTCAAAGCCGATTACACGCGCATCGGGTGTAACCTCCACTCGTACGAGTATCCTATCGCCGGCACGAATGGTTACCAAAACACACCTGCTCCAAAGGACTATCAGCCGTTCTATATCAGCCACTATGGTCGTCACGGTTCGCGTTCCGCTTGGGGCGATAAACACTATACGGGCTTGCTTGATGTCCTCTATAAAGCAGATTCGTTGGGCGTGCTGACGCGTACAGGTAGCGAACTGATACCCATCACGCAAGCCGTGATAGCGTCGTATAACAAGATGGATGGTCGTCTCACTGACCGAGGCGAACGCGAACACGCAGCCATCGCCAAGCGGATGTATGAACATTTCCCCGAAGTGTTCAGCGGCGAGAATGTGTATGTCCGCTCGATTGCAAGTATGGTGCAACGCTGTATCATCTCGATGTGCGCATTTACTAATAGTCTGACCAAGTGTGACACCGATATCCATTTTGACTTTGACACGGGCGAGCAGACGCAGAAGTATATCGATTGCACCGGTAGCGATCTACCTGTTAAACCGGAGCACGATAGTATTCAGAAGGCATTGCTTAAGCAACTCCCTTACGATAAGTCGGTGGTGGTGAATCGTCTATTCACGGATACTACCGGACTGAACCTCAACGTCCGTAAACTGCAACGCGACCTCTATGAGACGGCAGCTATTAGCCAAGACTTCGATATTGATTGCAACGTGCTCCGATATATGGATACGACCACCGTATATTATTATATTATGGAGACGACGTATTATATCGCCCTCTATTTCTGTAATGTGCCCGAGGTGGGTGCCAAGCGTTTGTATAATTCGAATATTGCTTTAGCCGAGTGGATAGACAAAGCAGACAAAGCCATTGAAGCAGGCGATTGTCAAGCCGACTTGCGCTTTGGACACGACTTCCCGTTGCTCACCATTGCCAGTAATATGGGAATAGGGGAGATTGGTGGTGACGAGATGCATCCGGAGGAGATTGAACAGCGTTGGATAGCCCATCGCAATATCTGTATGGCTTCGAATATCCAGATGATTTTCTACAAAAGACAAACGAACAAGGACAAAGGACAAAGGACAAAGGACATCCTCGTAAAAGTGCTTTATAACGAGATTGAGCGTCCGATTATCGGGCTGACACCGGTGCAGGATTGTTACTACCGTTGGGAGGATGTGAAAGCGATGTGGCAGCGAAAGATTGATGGGCAGAAGTGATTTTTTGTACAAATTACAAAATAAATTTGCATATATCAAAAAAAATTACTACCTTTGCAGCGTTTTTTGAAAATCAATTATAAAACTATACAATTATGGCAAAGAAAAATTTTAAAAAAGAAGACGAGCAGCTCCAAAATGTAGGCGAAGCCCTCAATACTGCAAGTCAATGGTTTGAGAAGAACCAAAACCTCCTTGAGTGGATTCTGATTGGTGTTATCGCTGTTGTAGCCGGCGTGGTGGCTCTGAGTCACTATGTTATCAAACCGAAAGGTTTAGAGGCTGCTAACGAGAACGCAAAAGCAGAGGCTTATTTCCTGCAAGGCGATTACACGAAGGCCCTCAATGGTGACGAGGCTGACTGCATCGGTTTTGAGCAAGTAGCTGCTGACTACGGTTTCTACCAACAAGGTAAATTGGCAGCTCTGTATGCCGGTATTTGCTACTATCAGTTAGGCGAATACGACCAAGCCGCTAAGTTCCTCAAGAAGTTCTCGGCAAAAGATTTGACGATTGATCCGGCAGCAAGCCAACTGTTAGGCGACGCATACGTTGAGCTCGGTGAGTACAACAAAGCGATCAGCGCTTTCAAAGCAGCTGCTAAATCGGGCAACAAACTGATTGCTCCTATGTCGCTGAAGAAAGCAGGTATCGTTTATCTTGAGATGGACAACAAGAAAGCCGCTAAGCAAGCTTTCGAGACCATCAAGGCTGAGTATCCCATGTCTCAAGAGGCTCAAGATATCGATAAATACATTGCTATCGCTCAATAATGACAACGGATTTATCCAAATACGACGAAACTCTATTGCCTAGCGCCGATGTGCTCGCACGTCAGCGCTATGCAATTATTGTGGCAGACTGGAACAAAGAGATTACCTACGCTTTGGCTGAGGGCGCTATTGACACGTTGCTCAAACATGGCGTGAAAAACAATCACATCTCGATTACGCACGTGCCCGGTACCATTGAACTGACTTTTGCTGCGCAGCGAGTCATTAGCGTCAAACAGCCCGATGCCGTTATCGTTATCGGTTGCGTCATTCAAGGCGAGACACCGCATTTCGATTATGTCTGCCAGTCGGTAACGCAAGGTGTTACCCTCCTCAATGCTAAAGGACAAGTGCCGGTGGTGTTCTCCGTCCTAACGACGCTGAATAAGCAGCAAGCACTGGATAGGGCAGGAGGTAAGTTAGGCAACAAAGGCGTAGAAGGAGCAA
>JAKSNE010000057.1 GCA_024400135.1 Paludibacteraceae bacterium | reverse complement strand
ACGAACAAGCACCAACTGGCGCGATTTCCTTTACTTAACCAAGTACGAAAAGATTGTAAATAATTATTAATACACATAAAAAACGCGGATTTCTGTCTTGCTTATCCGCTGTTGAGGTCCTGAGAATACCTAGTAACCGAATAAGCATATAGAAACCCACGCAGTGTATATCAACGATGCACAAAGACATAGGTGTAATACACCCATGAGCATCTGCTACCTACTTGTTTTCGAGTTACTAATTGAATTTTCTCAGGTTCCAACAGTCGATAACAAGCGTTAGTAAACGCCGTTGCGATTAGTGCTTGTGGCACCTCTCGCACAATATGTCCTCCTCTTTAACGTCAGTGAGTGACGAGCAAGTTACGTCTGCCGGACGGTATTTATAATTTATCTATTTCTGCATCAATGACAAAAATAGTATCTTCATGGTTTTGGAGAACATTCTTAGGCTTAATATCCCACAATAATATATTCCCATCAGAATACTTTCCTTCCTCTCCGGTCGGTATAAACCCGCGAGATATCATATAATTTTTGATTGCTTCATTCGTTGCAAAAACGGCATTCTTAATAAATGGTTGAGCAAATACAGGAAATACACTAGTTGGGCTCATTATCTGCAATCCCACTAATCGCATAGCCGTCTCGGGGAAAAGCGAGTTGTAAATATCAATGCGATCCAAAAGTTTAAGAATATCTTCACCAACGTGCGTTAGGGTATTCATCTTATAAAGCACATTGTCTATGGGATCAATCCAATTCTCACACTCGTTGCCACTTTGGAAGATAAGCAAATGGCGCTCCTTAGCGAAAGTGCCAAACATATCAATGGCACGACCATTAGCAACTGCCCATTGAGCAGCTGCTTGGTGTTGTTCTAAACGATTAAGACCTACAAGGACTTCTCGTAGGCTTCGTGCATCTCTCTGTGGTGCTGAATCTCCCATTGGTAATCAGTTACAGTATTAGACTGACTTGCTATGTAAGCTAATGCTTTAGCTTGATTTTCTTGTGCAGACATTGTAATTGTTGGTTGTTTTGCGTTTGCGACTGCAAAATTACAACTTTTTTTTGATATTTGCAAATTTTATTTGCATAATTCAAGATTTTTGTGTATCTTTGCACGAAATTTCGTGATTTTATAAAATACACTTACAAAACTATGTCATTAAATAGTATTTTTGCATCATTGATGCCCAAAGAGGAAAAGTTTTTTCCCATGTACCGAGCCATCTCGGATCGTATTGTAACAGGAGCGGATATCTTCACCGAGTTGGTTGGAACGAACGACCACGACAAGCAGATCGAACTCTATACAAAGATTAAAGCGATAGAGACGGAGTGTGACCAACTCATTGTTCAAATCTTTGAAGCCCTTAACGACGCTTTCGTCACGCCCTTCGACCGCGAAGATATGCACCAGTTATGTGACGACATGGACGACGTGATGGATTATATCAACGCTTCCGCCAAGCGTCTGATGCTTTATCGTCCAAATACTGTTCCTGCAAAGGCGTTGCACATGGCTGAGGTTATTTTGGAGGGTGCGAAAGCTATCCAAGCCGCCGTTCGCGAACTCAACCATATCAATAAACAACCCGAGATTGCTTTGCAACAATGCGAGAAACTGCACGAGTTAGAGCATGAGGGTGACGACGTATATGATAACTTCGTCAAAGAACTCTTCGAGACCGAAAACGATGTGAAGGAGTTGATTAAGATCGAGGAGATTATGCAGAATATGGAGGAAGCCACTGACCGCGCCAACCACGTAGGAAAGACATTAAAAACGATTATAGTTAAGTACGCGTAATGGGAGAACTTATCGGTATCATAGTCTTAGCCATTTGCTTTGACTTTATCAATGGCTTTCACGACTCCGCCAACTCGATAGCGACGGTTGTTTCTACGAAGGTGCTCAAACCGGTCGTAGCCGTAGTGTGGGCTGCGTTCTTTAACTTCGTAGCGTTTTTTGCGGCGGAGTACCTACTTGGATTTAATATTGCCAACACCGTACAGAAAGTGGTAGAGGGCGAGTTTGTGACCTTACCAATTATCATTGCCGGTCTGAGTGCCGCTATTGTGTGGAGCCTTATCACGTGGTGGAAAGGTATCCCGTCCTCCAGTAGTCACACGCTCATCGGTGGTCTTATTGGTGCCGCCATCTGTTGTAAAGGTGTAGAGGCAGTACACTGGTCCACGGTAGGCGTTATCTGCGCTTTCATTGTAGTGGCTCCGCTATTAGGATTCTTAGCAGGAAACATCATCACGTTAGCCCTCTATTGGTGCCTACGCAAAGTCAAACCCTATAAGATTGATACTTGGTCCAAGCGATTGCAGTTAGTGTCAAGCGCGTGTCTAAGTACCGCCCACGGACTGAACGATAGTCAGAAAGAGATTGGTGTTATCGCGTGCGCTTTAGCCGCTTACGGAGCGCAATACGGATTAGACGCTCTACCGACATGGTTACTTCCGGACACTATCACCCAAGTCGATGCCGCAGGTCAGAACCTCACCGGAGCACCCGTTTGGATTCCGGTGGCTTGTATCACCGCCATCGCCTTAGGCACAATGTCGGGCGGATGGAAGATCATCAAAACGATGGGCAATAAGATAACGAAGATCACCCCCTACGAGGGTTTCTGTTCGCAAGCCGCCGGTGCGATAACACTGTTCATCACCCAACACTTAGGTGTGCCCGTAAGCACCACCCACGTCATCTCAGGCTCTATTATGGGTGTGGGTAGCGTTAAGAGATTGAGTGCTGTTCGTTGGGGTGTGAGTAAGGAACTGCTGATTGCGTGGGTTATCACCATCCCCGTCTCCGCAGTCATTGGAGCCGCTGTTTATGGAATAACGTTGTTGTTTTAAGGACAAAGGAACAAAGGAACAAGGACAAAGAATGTAATTATGAAGATGTTTAGACAAATACCGGTTAGTGTGTTTGCAGCGATATTGAGTGTAATCAACTTGCTGCTATACAATATTCCCTTTTTTGCGTTTATTGCAGATAATGCTCAAATGGGAACGATGGCACGTGTGGGTTTGATGACCGCGATGGTGGTGATTGTGCTTGTGCTTAATTTTGTGGTCTTTTATTTGCTCTTGCAACTCTTACGTTATGTGGGTCAAGTCATCATCAGTCTGCTGTTTTTAGTAAGTGGGATTAGTACGTACTTTATCTTCGTCTATCACAACTTAATGGACCTTGCGATGATAAGCAATGTCTTCAATACGCGCGCGAGTGAAGTGGCTGGGTTTATCAACCCCTCTTTATTTATAGGTGTAGCTTTGTTGGGAGTGGTTCCGATGGTTTGTGTCCTTCTCCAAAAGACCGAACGCCAATCGTGGAAGTTGTTTGGTATCCTAACGGGCTCGGGATTAGGAGTTACACTGGTGGTTATCCTCCTCAACCTCAATCAAGTATTATGGATTGGTAAGTATGACACCGAATTAGGAGGATTAACGATGCCTTGGTCGTGGATAGTCAATACCGGTCTATATTTCAAGCAAAACAAAGACAAGGAGGTCAAAGAGATTGAACTGCCTGCAGCCACCATCGCTAACGACAAGAAAGAAGCCTTTGTGCTGATTATTGGCGAGTCCGGACGCAAAGCCAACTGGCAACTCTATGGCTACGAACGCGAGACCAATCCGCGATTGAGTCAAGTGGCAGACCTTATCGTTTATGACGCACAAGCTTGTGCCACTTATACAACCGCCGGAGTGAAGAGTATTCTCGAATATAAAGCCACTTCGGACTTGTACGAGATTTTACCTAATTATCTCTATCGGGCCGGTGTGGATGTGGTTTGGCGGACGCACAATTGGGGCGAACCGCCGGTACACATTGACGAATACGAAAACCTCCAACAGTTAGGTGCTCGTTATGGGGTAGAAGCGACCTATGATGAGACGCTGTTTGTCGGACTCAAAGACCGTATCGAACAAAGCGATAAGAATAAAGTGCTTATCATCGTTCACACCAACACCAGTCACGGACCCGACTACCAACGTCAGTATCCTGCTCAATACGAATATTTCGTTCCCGTTTGCTCACGCGTGGAAGATGCCCAGAAGGAACCCGAGCACTTGATGAATGCCTACGACAACACGATTCGTTATACGGACGCGCTGATAGCGGATGCGATTGATACCTTGCGTACGATTACCGATTATGACTGCTCGCTGTTATACGTCTCCGACCACGGCGAATCGTTAGGGGAAAACAACCTTTTTATGCATGGTGTTCCTCTTAAGATGGCCCCCAAAGAGCAATACGAGATACCGATGGTTCTGTGGACAAGTTCCGAGCGTAAAGTCAAAGATGTAACCACGATTGATCAACATTACGTTTTTCACACCGTACTTAATGGCTTATCCATCGAAAGTGACATCTATGATTCCGCACACGATTTATGGCAAAAATAACTACACAATATGAAACATTTTAAGGAATACAAAAAATTAGACTTGGCTCAAACGGCGCAGGAAGTCCTCGTCCAGTGGGAGCAAGAAGATCTATTCAAACAGAGTCTGGTCAAGAAAGGACCTAATACAAAAGACTTTATCTTTTTTGAGGGTCCTCCCTCGGCTAATGGCATGCCCGGTATCCACCACGTACTCGCTCGTACGATCAAAGACACCTTCTGCCGTTATAAGACCATGCAAGGCTTCACCGTCAATCGTAAAGCCGGTTGGGACACTCACGGTCTGCCCGTTGAACTGGGTGTAGAGAAGATGCTGGGTATCACCAAAGAGGATATTGGTAAGAAGATCTCCGTGGACGAGTATAACGCCGCCTGCCGCAAGGAGGTTATGAAATATACGAAGGAGTGGACCAACCTCACTAAGCAAATGGGTTATTGGGTGGATCTTGACCATCCGTATATCACGTACGATAATAAGTATATCGAGACCCTTTGGTATCTGCTCAAGGAACTCTATAAGAAAGGGTATCTATACAAAGGTTACACGATTCAACCCTACTCGCCCGCAGCAGGTACCGGCTTAAGTTCGCACGAACTCAACCAACCCGGTTGCTATCGCGATGTGAAGGACACTACGTGTACGGTGAAGTTTAGAGTGGAGAGTTTAGAGTTTAGAGAAAATCCTTCAGCAAAGCAGTCTTTCAGCGAAAGCGGTCTTCCTATTTATATCATCGCTTGGACGACGACGCCTTGGACCTTGCCTTCGAACACCGCCCTTTGTGTAGGGCCGAAGATTGACTATGTCGCTATTCAACGCCAAGAAGATATCATCATCCTTGCCGAGGCACGTATCGATGCTTATCGCAAGGAACTCACCGAACTCGACGCTGAAGGCAATGCTCTGCCATTGAATATTATTTGGAAAGGAAAAGGGACCGACCTTATCGGCACACATTACGAGCAACTCTTCCCGTGGGTGAACCCTGGTGAGGGTGCGTTTAAGGTTATTCCGGGCGACTATGTCACCACTGAAGATGGTACAGGTATTGTGCATATCGCTCCTACTTTTGGTGCAGACGATAAGAAAGTCGCCGATGCTGCCGGCGTGCCCGGACTGTATATGCAAACCAAGAACAATGGTCCGCGTCCGATGGTGGATTTCAGTGGCAAATACTGGACCTTAGACGAACTCGACGAGGCTTGGGTTAAGCAAAACGTTAATGTAGAACTCTATTCTCGTTATGCCGGCCAATGGGTCAAGAACGCCTACGATCCGCAGTTCACTGTTGATGGTCGCTACGACGAAGCCGCAGCTGCTAAAGCCGAAAACCTTGATATCCGTCTTTGCATTGAGATGAAAGGCGATGGCAGAATGTTCAAGACCGAGAAACACGTTCACACTTATCCGCACTGCTGGCGTACCGATAAACCCGTCCTTTATTATCCTTTGGACTCGTGGTTTATTCGTTCTACTCAAGCCCGCGAGCAGATGATCGCGCTCAATAACACCATCCATTGGCAACCCGAATCAACCGGTACAGGTCGTTTTGGTAAGTGGTTAGAGAACCTCAACGATTGGAACCTCTCTCGTTCCCGTTATTGGGGTACACCGCTACCTATCTGGCGCACCGAAGATGGGAAAGAAGAAATCTGTATCGGTTCCATCGCAGAGCTGTTTGCAGAAATAGATAAAGCTGTCAAAGCTGGTTTTATGACCGCCAATCCTTGGCCTAAACATAAGGTGGGCGATTACTCCGCAGCGAACTACGACCCGTCGGTGATTGACCTGCACCGTCCTTACGTGGATAATATCGTGCTCGTCTCCCCATCGGGCAAGCCGATGAAACGCGAGTTAGACCTGATTGACGTTTGGTTCGATTCAGGAGCGATGCCTTACGCACAGAACCATTATCCGTTCGAGAATGCAGACGCTCCGCGTACGGCAGACTTCATTTCCGAAGGTGTGGATCAGACCCGCGGTTGGTTCTTTACGCTTCACGCTATTCACACCATGATTGAAGACAAAGTCGCTTATAAGAACGTTATCTCCAATGGTCTCGTACTTGATAAGAATGGTAATAAGA
>JAKSNE010000056.1 GCA_024400135.1 Paludibacteraceae bacterium | reverse complement strand
AGCGACTTTGAGGTTGCGCTTGTAATAGGGTAGATAGTCTTTAATGCTCATTTATCAGGGGTTTGGGTGGGTTCTTTGGCGTATGCCGTCACAATCTTACTCACTAACGGGTGGCGGACGATATCCTTCTGATTAAACTCCACGATAGCAATGCCGCGAATATCTTGCAGGCGCTCGATAGCGTCTTTAAGACCCGAACGCTGACTGGCGGGCAGATCAATCTGGGTCAAATCGCCCGTCACAATCATCTTACCATGGATACCGAGACGAGTGAGGAACATCTTCAGCTGCGGAATAGTCGTGTTTTGGGCTTCATCGAGGATGACGATAGCGTCCGACAACGTGCGTCCACGCATGAACGCAAGCGGCGCAATTTGAATAATCCCACGCTCCATGTAATCCGTCAGTTTGACGGACGGAATCATATCTTGTAACGCATCATAAAGGGGTTGCAGATAGGGGTCAATCTTCTCTTTCATATCACCCGGAAGGAATCCGAGTTTCTCACCGGCTTCTACGGCAGGACGGGAGAGGATAATACGTTTGACCTCTTTGTTCTTAAGTGCTCTCACCGCCAAAGCGATGGCGGTATAGGTCTTACCGCTACCCGCAGGACCGATAGCGAAAAGCAGGTCGTTGTGGTCGTATTCATCTACAAGGCGTTGCTGGTTGAGCGAACGAGCCACAATCATCTTTCCGCTCACTCCGTGCAATATGAGGTTGTCGTCAAGGCTATCGTTGGGTTGCTCGCCGTGGATGAGTTGAAGGATACGCCCCTCGTCCAGTACGTTGTGCTCGAGACAAAACTGCTCACAGAGCGTGAGGTTGTGACTGAACTTCTCAATCGCTTTCTCGCTACCGCTGACTTTGATTTGGTAGCCACGAGCGATAATGCGCACATCGGGGTGCTGGTTCTTGAGAACCAAGATGTTTTGGTTGTTTACACCATAAAACAAGGCGGTATCCAAACCTTCGTTGAGTTCAATTAGTTTGTCCATTTAGGTATAGTCGTTAAAAATTGTAATTCGGGTTCAACGCGTGCCACCATTGTGGTGGGACCATTATGCAGGATAAGGTACGGCACGTGCAGTTGGCGGTTATATACTGCCGCTTGGTCTAAGGTTTTTTGCGTCAAAGTGACGGTATCTGCCTTAAACTCAATGATCATCATTGGCTGTAAATGGCTGTCATACACCACTGCGTCCGCTCGTTTGTCCAACAATGGCACTTCGACGGCAATGCGCTCCTTCGGATAGCCATAGTCCGTGACCAGACGCGTGAGGAACGTCTGACGGACATACTCCTCCGGCGTAAGCCGAACGAAACGTCTGCGCCATTCGCAGAAGACGTAGTCTTTACAGTTGATAAGTCTTGTCTTCATATTTAATTAAAATCTGTCCGTTGTGGAAGATCTTTTTTGGGTATAGCGGATTTGTGATTTGTGATTTGTGATTGTTGATTGCGCTTTGGGAATTTTGGCGAACGACCCATAACTCAAGGGCATCGTGTGCCCACATGACGATGGCGTCTATCGGTTGGTCTTGATCTACATCAATGCCCGTATTGAACTGATCGACAATGGTATATTCGTTGTTTGGCGTAATCGTGACATAGCGACACACATCGCTGCTATCCACTTTCTCAACAACTTCGGGCAGGCATTCCTTTTTCGTCGAACCTACCGTCCACGCGGCAGTTGGCGTAATCTCCGGCAGACCGAAATAGTTCTTGAAACGACCTTGCACATTCGTCAACACGTGCCCGTTCTCAAGACCTTGTCCGTAAGGTTTGCCGGTATTCGGATCTTCGGTATCGTAGATAAGCATTGAACCCGTTGCGTCCCTAATGAAAATATACTTATCGTATTTCTTGGTGACAACCACATCGCCTAAGAAAATTGTCTCAAAATCTTTCGCTTGTACCGCTTCGGCTACAGTCTTCACCGCTATCACATTAACCATGACGGGCACTTTATGCGTCACACCCGTAGAGGAGAGGATGACGGTATCTGTGTAGAACCCTTCTTCGGAAGCAGTAAAGGATATCGTCAGCTGGTCGCCATCTTGGTCAAGTTCGGTGGCATTGACGGCAAAAATATCCCCTTTCGCCAAACGAACGGCAATCGCTTCGGTTAACTTGTTACCGTTAACAGGAATCACGCGGCTACCGGATACTCCGGAATTTCCGGAATCTCCGGATTTTACAAGGCGTATATCGCCGAAGTTCACGAATGGGGCGGCGATGGCAGGGTCATCGGTACCCTTGGCTTCGGTATAACGATAAAGGGCAACCTTCGTTTGGCTATTCGCATCGCCATAGCAACCAAACAACTGGTCGGCAGCATTGTATTGCAGCCACTTGCGCTCAGAAGTGCCTTGGTTGGTGATAACCGCTTCGCCATTGGCGGCGATATCTATATCCCAATACCCGAACGCACCATACGACGGCGAATCGACCTTGTCCCAAAGGGTGAGTTTGTTCTTCGTTCGACCGCCATCGGCAACCAAGTACAGTCCTCCGTAACCGATATCCTCAATAACCCATTCGTTATCCGTTCCGCCCGGGATAGGCATCTCGTGGAAGAGGTATGCCATCTCCATATTTGGCTCCACTTCAGTGCGGTTATTGGCATATTTAGCCTTGACGGCGTGGATATTGTTTTTGCTTACTTCGGAGTCGTAATAGCCCATAATCATATTCGTCACTCCATCTGCAACACCGAAGATGACGAGGTCGCTATCGCGTAGTTGGTCTGTGTTTGTCACCAATTGGAAAGAGGGTTGTGTAAACGGATTTGTGCCACCCTCTTTTGCACGAATAGCGATGGTGTTGAGGTTGATAGCGTTCTCCGTACAAGTGATCCAAAAACGAATCTTACCCGTCTGAGGTGTCTCAAAACGCACAATCGAATCGCGCAGATAAATGCCCGAACCCGAGGTCGCAGGTTTGTTGATGACGATACTGTCGTAAGGGTTATCTCCCACTTGAACGTAGATCACACCACGCCCCTTGCTGCTGTTTTGACAGAAGTTAAAGTCAATACGTCTTACCTCCGTAAACGACAACACCGAAGTCGCGCCCGCACCGGACGTTCCGGTTTTGACACTGACACCTTGGCTATAAAGCCTACCTTGTGCATCCGTTCGACCGGTCATATACTCGGACGCTTGTTGGTCACAAACCCAGCCATCGGTCTTGCCGTCACATTTGGTGGCACCGACTTGGCTTGCCCAATTGAGGGATGTAAATTGATACGTTGTTATGCCCGCGTACGCGTGAGCGCATAGAACTAATAAAAGGAGTAAGAGTGGTTTTTTCATTGCTTAGTGATTATTGCTTAGTGATTATTGCTTAATGTTAATTGCTTATTATATTGAGAATAAATAGTCGAGGGATTCTTGAATCAGAGATTCGGGAACGACTTGTCCCCAAACGGGTTGACCAATGGCTTTTAATAAGGTAAAACGGATATCGTTCGCGTTGGTGTTCTTTTTATCTTGGCGCATCTTATCAATGAGTTGCGACACTTGTTTGCAGTTGCACTGCGGTTTGCCGTAATACTCATTCATTAGGTGGGCGAGTTGGGTAATTACATTCTTGTCTAACCCACACTGCACATGGCTGATATACGCTTCGGCAATCATACCATAGAGCACGGCATAGCCGTGATCAAGAGTTGAGAGTTTAGAGTGTAGAGTTGAGAGTTCTAAGGCGTGACCGATGGTGTGACCGAAGTTGAGGACTTGGCGCAGTCCTGTCTCGTTGGGGTCTTGGCTAACGATGAGTTGTTTGATGCCGATAGACCGCTCAATGAGTTGCTGCATCTGACTGTTATTCGGTTCTTGATGAAGGTCGTAACGCAGCAACTGCTCCCAATACGACTTATCGGCAATCAGTCCGTGTTTGAGCATCTCGGCGTAACCGCTAAGCCGTTCTTTGGCAGGCAACGAACTCAGCCAACGTGTATCAATAATCGTATCTACGGGTGCGTGGAAAGCTCCGATACAGTTTTTTATTTGTCCATAGTCAAAACCCGTCTTTCCGCCCCAAGCCGCATCGACCATCGCGAGCAACGTGGTTGGGATATTAAGGTAGCTTATCCCTCGCTTATAGGTAGCGGCAGCAAAACCTCCTAAGTCGGTAATCGTTCCACCACCTACATTGACCAGCAGACTATGACGAGTAGCTTGCTCGCCCAAGAGGAAGGACCATATTTTTTCCACTTGTTGCAACGACTTATGCTCCTCGCCGTCTTCCAACCACAAGGTGGGGTAGGAACAAGTGCCGATAGAGGATAGCGTGGAA
The DNA here is from genome assembly GCA_024400135.1 of Paludibacteraceae bacterium. Classification (GTDB taxonomy): domain Bacteria; phylum Bacteroidota; class Bacteroidia; order Bacteroidales; family Paludibacteraceae; genus Colicola. The sequence goes on along the minus strand of JAKSNE010000056.1, from coordinate 2,350 downwards.
CTCATTACGACCAAAATACGGTCGTGAGAACCCACAAAAGGAGCCAAAAATGAACTAAAATCACACATATTTCGTTACAATTTTCAAAAAGATTTGCAAAGATACAAAATTTTTTGTAATTTTGCAGCCTAAAAGTGAATTTTTTTGCAAAAAAACGTTAAATCATGCTAAAAAAGAGTGTTTTTTTCCTAATTTCGTGCCTTTTTACCCTGCCTTGCTTGGCAGAAGTCAATTATTTGACCACGGCAGAGTTCAAAACCAAAATCTTTGACTACACGAGTAACAAAGAATGGAAATACGAGGGTCAACCTTGTGTGGTAGATTTCTATGCTACTTGGTGCGGTCCTTGCAAACGTTTGTCTCCTATCATGGACGAACTAAGCGAGACCTACAAGGGTAAGATTGCTTTTTACAAGGTCGATGTCGATCAAGAGAAAGAACTGGCTGCGGCTTTCGGGATTAGTTCCATTCCGCAAGTGCTGTATATCCCTTCGGGCGGCAAGCCGTCGCTGCAAGTGGGACTATATCCGAAAGAGGAAATCGTTAAATTATTAGATGCCTTATGCCAGTAGAATTAGGTTTACTCATCCTTAGTTTGCTGTTCTTTGTCAGTATCTTTACGGACAAAGTCGGCTCGCGCTTTGGTATTCCTGCGTTGCTGCTGTTCCTCGTAGTAGGTATGCTGTTTGGTCCGGAGGGCGTTAGTTCGTGGTTCGGGTCGAAAAGTGTTGCTTTCTCGATTGATGTAGGTTCGGCACAAGCGATGAGTACGATTGCGCTCAGCGTGATCCTATTCTCGGGTGGCTTGAACACGAGTATAGGCGATATCCGTCCTGTGGCAGGACCGGGTGTGACGTTGGCGACATTAGGTGTGCTCTTGACAGCGTTTATCACAGGTGGAATCATCTATTTCGTTTTTGGTTGGATACCTGCGATGAAGACAATCACGTTTGCTTTTGCGTTGTTGATGGCCTCCACGATGTCTTCTACCGATTCGGCTTCGGTGTTCTCTATCTTAAGGACGAGAAGTATCTCGCTAAAGCATAATCTGCAACCGTTATTAGAGTTGGAGTCGGGTGCGAACGACCCGATGGCGTATATCCTTACCATCACGTTGATAGGAATCGTGACAGCAGGCAAAGGAGTGGAGATCTCTGCTCTTGAGTTAGTGCAAGAGGTGTTCATCCAACTGGTAGTGGGTGCGGTATTAGGATATATCTTTGGAAAGATAGCGATCTTCCTGCTCAAGAACGTATCGTTGAGCAACGAGTCGCTCTATCCGCTGATGATCTTCACCTTCTGTATCTTCAGTTTTGCTGCGTCTTACTACATGCGCGGTAATCCTTATTTGGCAGTGTATATCAGCGGTTTAGTGATTGGTAATACGAAGTTCGTTCGTAAACGTCAAACCACCTCCTTCTTCGATGGCTTGACTTGGCTGAGCCAACTGCTGATGTTCTTGATGTTAGGTCTGATGGTGCGTCCTTCGGCGTTCTTACACCTCAATGTATGGCTGCCTTGCGTGATTATCTCGCTGGTTATGATGTTCATCGCTCGCCCATTGTCGGTGTGGCTGAGTTTGGCTCCGTTCGGAAAGCAGTTTAACAATGTAGATAAACTCTTCATTAGTTGGGTAGGATTGAAAGGCGCCGTACCGATTATCTTTGCTATCCTGTGTATGGCGAACGAGGTGCCCCAGTCGGAGCTGATTTTTAATGTGGTGTTTCTCTGTACGTTAGTGTCGCTATTAGCACAAGGTTCGTCGCTGACGAAGGTGGCAAACAGCCTGCATTTAGCCACGCCCAGACCTAAAGAGAAACGTTTGGTTTACTTCGATATCGACCTACCCGAGGAGATTCAGACCTCCGCTTCGGAGATTATGATTAAAGAGTCAGATTTGGCAAACGGCAATCAGATTAAGGACCTTTCCTTACCGCAAAAGACGTTGATTATCATGGTTCGTCGCGGAGAGAGTTTCTTTGTGCCGGTAGGTACAAGTGTACTCATGAAAGGTGACCAACTCCTTCTCATCTCCGACCGCGCAGCCAAAGAGGCGGAACGAAAGATTGACGAGGACGACGAGTTCGATTTGAATCAATGGAGCGAAGAGATGAAGGCGAAGATCCAAACAAAAGTGCAACAACACAAGGAACAATTACTCAAACTGAAAGAAAAATCCCATAATAATCTATGAAAACAACCGTTTTTTTAACAGGTGCTACGGGCACCATGGGCTTTGCCGGATTGAAAGAGATTATCCAGCGCCCCGACCAATATACCCTTCGTATCTTGGCTCGTCCAAGTAAGAAAAACAAAGCCAAACTGGCTCCTTACCTTGATCGCTTAGAGG
>JAKSNE010000055.1 GCA_024400135.1 Paludibacteraceae bacterium | reverse complement strand
AATGCCCCGACGAGCGGAGGAGGATGAATGAACGCCCAAAGGGCTAATGACTAATGAAGAATGAAAAATGACATATTTGAATAGATGAAACGTATTTTATTTACATTATTATTGATGGCTCAGGTGCTCGGATTGAGGGCACAAACGCTGAGTGGAAAAGTCGTTGATGGGGCAACCGGACAACCGGTGTCCTATGCAACGATTTCGTTAATGGGAGCCGACAGTACCCTGCTTGCCGGTGCGATTACGGACGAGAAGGGAGTGTATGTTTTAGAGTGCGCCCAAGTGGCTAAAGTGGAAAGTGAGAGTGAAAGTGAGTTTATCCTCTCGGCATCGTTTGTGGGCTACGAGACACAATATCGCATTGTGGCTGATGGGCTGAAAGGCGCGGCTGCAAGCAGCCTAGAGGCTGAAAGGTTTGATTTTATCCTTCACGAGACGACCAAACAATTAGAAGAAGTGGAAGTGAGTGCTAAGCGTCCTTTGGTGGAGCGGGTAGGGGATAAGATCGTGATGAATGTGTCCGAGTCGCCTTTCGCTATCGGCAGTAACGGTGTCGAGATATTGAAAAAAGCCCCCGGTGTAATGGTGGATAAGGACGGAAACATAACCGTTAACGGCAAATCGGTAGAGGTGTATATTGATGGTCGTCCCTCTTATATGAGCGGTGCCCAACTCAACGCTATGCTTACGGGCTCAAACGGAACGATGATAGAGAAGTTGGAGATTATCACCAATCCATCAGCCAAATATGACGCTTCGGGTCAAGGCGGAATCATCAATATCAAACTCAAACGAAACAAGATGCGCGGGTTCAACGGCATACTTAGTGCTAATTATGGCGGCATGTATTTTAAGGACGTTAACCGCTTCCATTCGACAGAGAGTGTCTATCTTAATCTTAACTACCGAACGGCTAAGACCTATACGAATGTGACTCTTATTCAGTCATATAACGATTTGTCTTATTCACCGCTGACGCAGAATAGGCAGCCGATAGGATTGGAAGGTCAAGAACCGAAAGACACGTTGTCGATGAGGGGTATGTCACAATATGAGGACCAATCGCAATACTACTCGCTTCGGGTGAGTAACGACTGGTACATTGATAGCGTCAACACCTTCGGTTTCATTGCCAATATTCCGTTCTTTACCCATGGCAGTGGAACGGACGATACGAGTAAGATGCACTCTTATATAAAATACAATAATGAGTACCTCCAATATATCGCTACGAAGGGAAGGCAGTCGGATTATGGTCCCCAGCACAACTTTAATTTGAACTTCACTCACGTGTTCTGCGATTCGCTCTCTCGTGAATTGACGGTGAATGCAGACTATATCCGTTTCTATAACCATTCGCTGAACTCGCAACGCAATTTTGCCTATGTCGATATCGCTTCTCCCTATACGCATCCGGTAGTGCCGGGACTGGATATTGAGTCGAAGCAGTACAATAATATCGCGGATGCAAAACTCGATTTCCAAACACGATTCTGGACAACGGGCATGTTAGAAGCCGGTGTGAAATACGTCTATTCGGGTTCCATCAACCGTATGGCGACGGATAGTATCTTCTCAAAAGATACACATGAGTCAACCAACGATTTTAATTACGATGAACACGTGGCTGCGGCGTATATAACGGCTTCTAAGCAGTGGGAGAAAGTGACGGCTAAACTTGGTTTGCGCGGTGAATATACGTATAGTGTGGGGGACTGGATTAGTTCTGATACAACGAGTAAGTATTCGTATTTTAACCTTTTCCCGACGGCCTTTGTGAGTTATATCCCTGCCGAGAAATGGTCGATGAGCCTCAGTTATACGCGCCGTATCAAACGTCCGAGTTACTACCAGCTCAATCCGTTTGTGACCTATCTTGATCCCCACACTATAACCGTAGGAAATCCGGCACTCAAACCAGAGTTCAGCCATCAAGTGGATCTCAATTTCGGCTGGTCGCAATATGTGAGTTTGGCGTTTAATTTTGCTCATACGCAAGATATGTTAAACCAAAAAGCCGAAGTGATGCCATACGGTGACCAACAGCAGATGTGGGTTAACTTCGGCACGTGTACCACCCATGGCGGAATGTTGGGTTTGACCGAGTTGCCGATTGTTCCGAAGTTCGACGAGGAGCATAAAGTCAATGGCGCGTGGTTGGCATTGACGGTGAATGCGTCCTATTTTAATTTCATCTCTCGCGGTCAAGAGGACTATGTACAACGGCACAACTGGGGACAAGTGTATGGTTCTTTGACCGGTTACCTGCCGAAAGAAATACAGATGAGTGTAGATGGCAGGTGGAGTGCACCGATGGTGATAGGTTATCAGCGACACGAGGGTAATTATGGCATAAATTTTGCGTTCAAAAAGACGTGGAAACCTCAACAAGTGACGCTCTCCGTTCAAGTGAGCGATATACTGAGGTCTGATTATACGGTGAATGAGACTATCTTAGGATTAGGTGATGGATTTTATTCCAATGTATATGCCAACCTCAATATGCAGCGTGTGAGCATTGGTGTGACGTGGCTGTTCGGTCAGCAACAGTTCCAAAAGCAACGCAAAGTAGGAGTAAGCGACGAAGCATCGCGCCTTGGAAGTGGTGGAGGAATAGGGAAATAGTTTAGAGTGTAGAGTGTAGAGTGTAGAGTTTAGAGTGTAGAGTAGTTTAGAGTTTAATAAGTTTAAAGTATAATCATTTAAAAATAAAAACATTATGGAAAATTTAAGTCGTAAGTTAACCAAGTCCAACAACAAGATGTTGGCGGGAGTATGTGCCGGTTTGGCAGAGTATTTAGGATGGGATATAACCCTCCTTCGTGTAGTGTATCTTATTCTCAGTATGTTCACCGCTGCCTTCCCGGGACTGCTGCTGTATATCTTACTCTGCATTGTAATGCCACAACCGGAATAATATGATTGAGAATCTAAAATCCCAGATGCGTAAGGGGGTTTTGGAGTATTGTATCCTGACGATTATCGATCAGCAAGAAGCCTACACTTCCGACATATTGGACGCGCTCAAGAAGGCGGATCTGTTGGTAGTTGAGGGTACACTCTATCCCTTACTCAGTCGTTTAAAAAACGAGGGCCTGCTATCCTACCGATGGCAGGAGTCCACGTCCGGTCCGCCACGCAAGTATTTTGCTCTTACGGAGGATGGTAAATCGATTCTGAATCAACTCAAAGAGGAATGGCAAAATATTAATGGTTCTATTGAAAAAATCTGTTCATTATGAAAACAACTGTAAACGTTAATTTAGCAGGTATCGCTTATACTTTGGATAAGGATGCCTACGAAACCCTCAAATCCTATTTAGAAGATATTGAGTCGCGTCTGCCCAAAGACGAACAAAAAGAAGTGATGGAAGATATCGAGGCGCGTATCTCCGAACTTATCGGGCAAAAACTGTTCCTCGCCTCGGAGCGTGTGGTCACCCTCGCCATCTTACGTCCTATCTTAGATCAGATAGGTCAGCCTTCGGATTTTGGTCAGACGACCCGTCCGAACGTCAAACCGCGCAGCAAGAGTACAATGACGCCGTTGGCTAAATTGCTTCTTTTCCTTGCCGGAGCGGTTTGCGCATTCCCGCTACTGGTGATTCTGTTTGTGCTCTTTATAGTGTGCGTGGTTCTCTTTGCTATCGGTTCGGCTTTTGCAATGCCGATGATAGGAATCATTTGTGCGCTGATGGTGGTGATTATGCCTATCTACATGATTATCCACACCATCGTTTGTCTTATTCGAGATAAGGCGTTACCGAAGGCGAAGTTCTGGATTACGGCCCTGCTTCTTTGGGTAGCCTCTATCGCCGGCACGTGCGTGATTGCCGTCAAAGGCGGTTTTGATTTCCAAGGTGCTCAAGACTTAGTAGCGAATATACTCAACGACCATCCGGATGACGAAGACGCTTGGTCGCCTTTTATCATTGACGATGCTTGGCATTCGGTCAAGGTCTCGGACGCTTGTTCGGTCGAGATACGACAGGATAGTACTTGCTCTTTTAGGGCAGCAAGTCCGTTAGGTATGCAAGCATGGGTAGAAGATAGTGTGCTGTATATCACGGGCTTAAGTTATCATCGATATGCAACCCCTCAAATCACGATGCCCGAACTGAGATCGCTGGTGGTGAAGGATGCTTCCAAAGCCACCGTTCACGGCACGTTTGATGCTGTGAATATGCGTGTTAGTGATGCCAGTCGGGTGGAGGCTGAAGAGTGCGAGATAAGCCACTTGACGATTTGCTGTACCGATGCCAGTAAAGTCACGGTGAATGTGACCGGAACCTTGAACGCCCAAGCGAAGGATGCCTCTAAGATTTACTACAAAGGCAACCCAGTCCTGTTAGGGAAAGATACGCAAGATATGTCGTCGATTCGGCAGATTAAATGAACTGAAAGATGAAAAAAAGAACAATCATTGGATTATCGCTTGTAGGAGCGATAATCCTTGTTGTAGGAATAGCCTATGGCATAGTCGGACCCCAAATCAAGGCTGCCCGGTCGGTAGAACAAATCGCTGCGGTTGCGTCTAAGGATTTCACGCGTTGGACGATGGTCTATAATCGTGAAAAAGGAACGGTTACCTATTACCAATACGCCGACTTTAGCCACCCCATTACATTGGGGGTGAAGTGAGGGGAAGATTTGTTCGCGTGGGAGAAAGTTTTTAGGTATAGATCAATAGGGGAGCAGATTGATACGCTTGTTTAGCTCTTGAATCCGAGAAATAAGTTCATCAAAGGGTAACGATTCGCCGTAAATCATAGATTGCCGCATTTTCTCGTAATCTTGTTGCCATAAAGGTAAGACATCACTTGGTATCTTTAACGAAAGTTTCTTGGGATAGAGCGTGTCATAATCAAAGCCTTTCAAACCAATAAACTTACGTCGATGTTCAACTACCGAACGATAGAGTTGTTCGTCGGTTAGCGCGTGCTCCATTATTTCCGTACGCATCATACGCTCAATATCGTATATGTGTCGAGACATGCGTTCGGTACGTACATCGGTTGTTGGCTTGGCGAATTCTTCATGAAGCAGCATTATCTTCTCCAAGAAAGTGCGCTCAGGAACAACTACATGTACAGGAAACGCAGGCATAGCTACTTTAGACTGTGGGAGATATTGGTCAATGTAAGATAGGAGCATTACATCTTGTAAGGGCTCATGCATACTACGTCCACTCACCTCAATTTTGACGGTATGGGCAATATACTCCGATTGGGGTAGTGAAGAATGATAGTCCACATAGATAACCTCCGGGTCAACAGTAGTGACGGAGGTTATGTTAACTCGTACAGAGAATAAATCCGATGCAATACCTTGTGCGATGAGACCTTCTCGCACATCGTTTTGGAGCGTCTCTCTTACAAATGAGCAAGCCGCGCGACGGAGTTTGTCGCTCACTTGTGTACGAGATAACTCTCCGGCATAGCCGAGATATTCCCGAGAGATAGCGATATCGATATCTTCAGAAAAGCGGTCAATTAGGTTCCACGCCTTGCTGAGCGAAGTACCACCTTTGAAGGACATGTGTTCTGCATAAGGAAGCGAAAATAAAACACGCAGGACTTGCGTTACCCACCAATCTTTTTCTGTAGTTTGTAAGTCTTTATTTAGATGTTTACTAGTTTGGTCTAATAGTTGAACTTGTTGCTCAAAGGATAAATCAGTGTACATCATAGTTTTCTTAAAATTTCTTGAGCCCAAATAGGGGCAATCCTTAAATCATGGGTAAAGTCGCGTTCACACACCTTGGTTTTGATTTCTGCTAACCGATTACGAACTGATTCTGTAATTTGTTTCTCTCCCAATTCTAACATTGCCTGAATGGCTAATACCATCCAATAAGAATTGTATTCAAACAAAAGCTGGTTAGATGTATGTAAGAAGCGAATATAAACATTCTCTCCTAAGTCGATTTGACGGGCACGACCATTGGTATAAAATGCGACCACTGTTTGCATTTGATTTGTCAGCCCGAGTGCATTTAAAGCAAAAGCTCCTGTAGGTGCAACTTTCATCTTATAGTGTTTGGCAATAGCAAGTGCCGTACTCTCTTTAGATGGATATAGTACACCCAGTCCAAGTTCTCGATCAATCTTCGGATAATAATACACCCCTTGTGAGATACGCAATAACATCTCTTCTTGAACTAACTGTTGTAGAGCTTTGCGAACGGAACTATTATTTCCGCATGATATAAAATCATCAATAAACCAGAACTTAGCACGTCCTTTGCTTGTTATCAGATGTTTAATATTATTTTTTACTCCGTTAATCATATAAATATATTCACAAATTTGTATTGATTTTGTGAATTCTGGTGCAAAGGTAGTAATAATTTTTTATATATGCAAATTTTTGGAGAAGAAAATGCATTTTTAGGCAATAATGCAATAAGGTCGGGCTAATGTAGGGGTTAGTGAGAACCCGTCAAAAACCCGTAATGGGTCTTGCAGAGGTCTTGAGTACCCTATAGTAACCCTTCTTGCTACTATCGTTCTACTACCGATGCTAGACTTACTGATTTTCGGAGGAGAAAGTATTTGTCAAGCCCACGCAGTCCCACGGCTGTCCAATGACGCTACGGGGGTGCTATGGGTGATGAAGGCTAAATCAAGGATTTGTCAAGGCTACGTAGGGCCTATTATGCTACGTTATTGCTACGTTAACAGACAC
>JAKSNE010000054.1 GCA_024400135.1 Paludibacteraceae bacterium | reverse complement strand
GACGGCTTTCACCCACATCTTCAGTGGTGGTTACGCTGCCGGATACTACAGTTACAAGTGGGCTGAGCTCTTGGATGCCGATGCTTTTGGTGTCTTCCAACAAGCGCAAGCAGAGCGTGGCTCAATCTTCGATAAGCAAGCGGCAGACGCTTTCCGCACGAATATCCTTGAGAAAGGTGGAACGGAAGAAGCAATGGTTCTCTATCGCCGCTTCCGTGGTGGCGATCCCACCATCGACGCCCTCCTCAAACGCGACGGGTTGAAGAAGTAACCTAAGATTACCTAGGAATACATAGGACAACTTAGGACTACCTAGGAATGCCTAGGACTACCTAGGACTACCTAGGAATGCCTAGGAATGCCTAGGAATACCTAGGATTACTTACCTAGGAATACCTACACAAAAATAAAATTAGCACAATGTACCACAAACTCTCACTTCGGCAAGAAGCTATTAAAGCCCAAATGTTAGAGCAAACACCACGTCAAGAGCGAATGAATCAGCTCATGCGTGAGGGCACTCCCGAGGCTATTGCCCAAGTTGAGAGGATGTGGCAAGAAGACGCCAATGAACACAAACGACATCAAGTTCAAATAGACACCGAATTACGCCTACATAACGAATCAAGACAGCAACAAAATGGTCTCGTGGCAGACGTACTTCAATCTATAGATGAGGGCACCATTCTCAAGCGGCTTGGTGATTATCGACAATTATATTTTTATCGTAAATCAAAAGTAATCTTTGACCTTACCTTCTTGTTTGCCAATCGATACATTACCGATTATAACGACCGCACAAAAGACCAAATGCTGCAGGCTGCTCGCAGCGGAAAACAAAACTTTGTTGAAGGATTACAAGATGGGCAGGCTAATATAGAGCAAGCCCTTTATTTGGTATCTATTGGTCAAGGTAGTTTGCAAGAGTTACGAGAGGATTACGAAGATTATATTCGTAATCACTCGCTTACTCTCTGGTCAAGCAATCATCCACGTTATGCTTCAATGGAGAATTTCTGCAAAACAAACAACGACATTGAGCAATATCAACCATTTCTCAAAAAGATGAATGATGAGGAGTTAGCAAATCTTGCTCTCACATTAATACATCAAACAGATTTTCTTATTGAAGGTTTCTTAAGACATCTCGAAAAAACCTATCTTGAAGTTGGCGGAGCCAAGGAACGTATTCAGCTCCTACGCCACATGAAGCGTATGCGCTAACATCATGTACCCTGTGGGCATAGTTCTTGCTACTATCGTTCTACTACCGATGTTAGAAGTCCTTTTCTCTTACTAAAAAAGGGCGGACATACGGATGCAAAAAGGGCGGACATACGGATGCAAAAAGGGCGGCCATACGGTCGCCCTAATTGTTGCAAGCCTCACGTACTCATGTACACTCAACTCGCGGTAAGTATCACTTACTTAACTTCTGCGCCAAGAACGTTGAAGACTTTGTCACCGGCTTGGAAGACGATTTGACCGTCCTTCATGATAGCCTTAGAAGCCTTAACAGCCTTAACATTCTCCAAAGCTACAACGGGTTCAACACCTACACCAATAGCAACAGTTTCATCGTCAACAACTTTCAGATATACATCAACGGTTACAGGAGCAATAACTTCTTCACCAAGAACAAGTTCTTCAGGAGCGAACCAATCTTTCTTGATAGGATTCTCATCACTAGCAACGTTGAAACCGGAACCGGTCCAGTTAGCATCTGCTAATTTGAAGAGACCTTCCCCAACCTTTACCAAGTTCTCAGTCCATTCCCAGCCACTTCCCTCGTGCTTAAGTTGCCAGTTCACATACTCGGTGTACTTGTACTCTACAGGAGCAGCGCACTTTGCCCAACGATAGTGAGTCTCATCGCTGTAGTCAAGATAAACATTGATAGGATCATCTTGACTCTCAGGAAGTACTTGGTTGCTGAAGTTATTCCAAGACTCGGTAGAGTCAACATAGTATTGAAGTTCGTTAGCCCAGATGTCAGTAGCACCATCAGTAGGAACAGCAACGATCTTGTATTCGCCACCTTGAGCAGTCGTGATGTTAAGATAGTAGTTGAAGTTAGCCTCGTCAGCAATCATCGGAGTACCTTTCCAACCATCGAAACCACCCACCAACATCGGAGCAAAGTTTCCGCAAAGAGGAGCATCTACAACAATGTGGTAGTTACCATAAACGATCGAGCAAGGATCGTTCTTCCAAGCGTTAGAAACGAGAACAACAGGAGCATCAGTTCCATAACCCTTCAGGTTAGACTCACCTGCATAACCTGCTGTGATCTCAACTGTACCGCGGATGAGTTCCCAAGAATTCTCATCACCGGTTTGGTAGTCCCAAGACCATGCGCCGTCAGGAGTGGTGTGAACGGGTTTACCTTCGATAGAAGCACTTGCGTCTTCAATCTGGATTTGATACCATCCATCAAAACCTTCAACGGCTTTGAACTTTTGGCAGTTGTCGAAGGTCTCAGTGTCACCGTCACCTTTAGCCCAGTTGTTGTACGTACCAACGAAGTAAACGTCACCGCAAACCTTGCTGAAATGAACAGCAATGGTCAGCTTGCCTGCTTCGAAGTCGAGATCTGCGTCAGTCGGAACAGCTCCGTCATACGCGAACATGCTAACGCTCATCAGCGCAGCAGCAACAAAAGAAAAAATCTTTTTCATAATGTTTTTGAATTTAATTGTTAATTGTTAATTAGTTATTGTTAATTTCAATAACGCTTGCGCGTTATTTTATTTTGCACTACCATAACCGTAGCCATCGCCACCGTCCATTCCGGTAACGGATTGAACGTCTTTGAAGTTCGGGTTAGCCAGTTTATCCGCAGACGGAACAGGATACCAGTTCCACTTATTATCATTGCTCTTATACGTTCCCGCACCGGCACGACCTTCCCATTGGTACTTAGCCACATCGGCTTGAGGACCGGCAAAACGATTGAAACGAATCAAGTCACTACGACGACGACCTTCGCCCCAGAATTCACGGCTCCACTCATCAATGATGAAGTCTTCCGTGATATCACTCACTTGCACTTCAGCTGCATTAGCACGACGACGCAAATAGTTAATCATATCCGCAGCCTCTTGGTTCTTGCCTTGACGGAAGAGCACCTCTGCCTTCGTCATATACGCCTCAGCGATACGGAACAAGGGCACATCCGTGTCTGCCCATTCAGAGTTAGAACCTACCGACAATTTAGGATGCGTAGCTGTAGAATAAACCGCCGAGAACTTCGGGCAAGCCCATGAATCATAGAAGTCAGCCGACATACCACCATTAAGTTTCCACTTACTCTCCGACGTATCCGTACCCGAGCACAAAATAGCACGGTCATCACCTAAAATCTTAGGCATCTCATATTCGTCTGCTCTAATCTCAGCAGCCTTGTTCAAAGCTACGAACTTAGCCACAAACTCAGGACTGGTGCGGAAGCACTTCCATTGCGTTGAAACGCCCCAAGGTACCATGCCGGCATCACGAGTGGCTGCAATCACGAATTGTACCACACCATAACTCTGGCAATAGTTACCATCCTGATAAATCAACAGCGGAGACTCGTTCTCAGCCCCATTGAGGTTGTTATCCGCCATAAACAGTTTCTGATAAGCGGTGTAGATAACCGTATCAATCACTGCGCCTTCGGCATCCTTACGATAAACGGTATCGGAAACTTGCAGCAAGTCATAACTCGAAGCCAACGCCGAGTTAGCAGCATCTAATGCCTTACTCCATTGAGCCTCACCCTTGGTATTACCATCCGCCGAAGTGGTATAAACCTCTGCATTCAAGTACAGACGAGAGAGCAACAGATAAGCCGCCGTCTTATCCACACGATACAACGACAGACGATTGTCCGGCAGCAATGTGATAAGGTCTTCTAACTCACCCACTAACCAACTATACAACTGAGGACGAGTGTAGAATGTTGGATACTCCGAAGACTCTTCAATAGAGAACGGAGCCACATAGAACAAGTCTAACAGATAGTAGTAGTTCAGCGCACGAATGAAACGCACCTCCGCTTTTTGGGCAGCCGTCTCAGGCAGGTTGTCATCAGCCCATTTCAAGAAGTGGTTGCACAACTTCACATCAATGTTGAAACGATAATACAGACCCTTCACGAGGTCGTTCTCACCATTCCAGTTCATTACGCGGATATCAGCCAAGCCTACATCGTTCCAAATCCACCAGCCTTCGTCGGTCGGGAACTCATTAAGCTCCCACATCAAACGGTAGAAAGCAGACGTACCTTCATCCAAATCATCAATATCACCATCACCCGCAGGACCTTGTTGACCCGTTAAAGCAAGTGTCTGATAACATTTGGTAAATACGGCGCCTTGATTAAAAGAGGTAGCCGATTTGGTATCCAACGGCTTCGTATTCAAATCGTTTACGCAAGCTGTCATAGCAACTCCGGCTACCAACAGCATCAAATATTTAGTTACGTTTTTCATAATTGTTTAGAATTGCAAGTTAATACCGATAATCGTCGTCATACAGCGAGGATACATATTGTTATCAATACCACCGTTTACCTCAGGATCGAGTCCCGAATATTTGGAGATAACGAACGGATTGCTAACCGTGCAGAAAGCACGACCGCTAACCTTCGCATTCTTCGGTGCAAACGAATAACCTAACGTGATATTGTCGCAACGCAAGAACGAAGCATTCTCTACAAAATAGTCCGTGCGGAACCACTCCGAGAACCCTGCGCTAATCTTACCATTGGCACCTTGTTGATACAGATTGTCAGACTTCATACCATCTCTCCAGTAGGTATCAAAGCACTCGGTGAGTACACCATGATAGTAACCGTCCTTATTAATCTTACTACCCTCAACCCATTGCAGGTTAGCCGCCTTCACGTCATTGTAAACATAGTTGCCAATATGCGAGCGGAACGACATACCAAGGTCAAATCCGTAGAATTGGAACTTCATTTGGAAACCTAACTGAACCGGAGCAGCCGGATTGTGATAGTAGTATTTATCACGCTCATCAATTGAGCCACTCTTATCACGATCCACTACGTAGTACACTTGAGAACCATCATCTAATGTCGTCTTTTGCGTCTCATACACATAGAACGAAGCCAAAGGTTGACCTACAGCATGTTGCTGAATCGTATTACCCGTACCCGAAGAGATACCACCCGTTGGGATAGGCGTCTGGTCCTCACCCGTGGTTAACTTAGTAATCTTGTTTTGGTTATAGGTAGCATTAAACCCTAAATCCCATTTGAACTTCTTTCCATAATCCAAAATAACAGCATTGATATCGAACTCCACACCTTGGTTCACCAAACTACCTACGTTCGCAATCACGCGATTACGGAAGTTCGTACCTACAGCACAAGGGATAGTATTCAACAAATCATCGGTTTGACGATAGTAGTATTCAATATCACCGCTAATACGGTTATTCAAGAAGCCAAAGTTCAAGCCTACATTGTACGTTGTAGTCTTCTCCCACGTCAGCTTTTCATTGAAAGCATTCGGGCGATAAGACATATACAGCACATTGCCTTGCGCATCCTTTACATATTGACCATCAGCAGGAACATATTTATTACCATCCTTATCCTCTAATGCGTAGTTATCCGTACCTACAGGATAATAAGCGTGATAGTCCTTGGTCATGTTGTAAGTCGCCATATAAGGATAGTCACCTTGGTTGATTTCTTGCTGACCGGTAATACCCCAACCTAAACGAAGTTTCAATTCGTTACATACGTTTTGGTCAGGCATAAACGTCTCTTTAATCTTCCAACCCAAAGCCACAGAGGGGAACACGCCCCAACGACGCTCAGGAGCAAAACGAGAAGAACCATCGGCACGAACCGTAGCCGTAATCATCAACTGATCCCAACCAATATAGTTCATACGACCGAAGAATGATACCAAATAACTCTCCGTTGCAAAAGTAGAAGAAGAAACATTCGTAGCCGTGCCACGCAGTTTGGCATCGTTGTTGGTCTGTGGGTAGAAACCACTACCCTCCGACTTATAGTCGTTGTAGAAGTGTTGCCACTCGTAAGCAGCCATAATATCAAAATGTTGACGAGCAGCTTTCCAATCGTGACCATACTGAACATAGGCATTGAAAAGGAGGTTGTATTTATGCTTAACATCATAACCGCTATAGCCATAATAGTGGCTATCCGTACCATAGCAACTATTCTCGTAACGCTGTTTACCAAAAGAGTAGTCGGCACCGAAGTTAGCGTGGAAGAGCAAGTCTTCTAAACCATGCACTTTATAGGTAGCCTCTAAGTTTCCGACAAACACACCCGAGTTTGCAATGCTCGATTTCTGGTTCAAAGCAGCTACAGGGTTGTACGTGCAGTTATCCTTCGGTTTCAACGTCCAAACAGGGTCATTATAGGAAGCCGCTTGGGTCGGTTGGAAATAACCGCCGAACAAAGCATCCATCTGCTCTTTCGTGGTTTCACCCTCGCCATAGATACTGGAAGCGCCCCCCTTAACCGGTTGGGTAGGATCCATCGATAACGAAGAACCAACAACACCCGGCTCGTAGCTATTGCGGATATACATTCCTTTTGCATTCAGATTGAATGTCAAGTGTTTATCTAAGAAACTCGGATTGAGGTTCAACGCAGCGGTCACACGTTGCATCTGCGAAGTTTTGATAGTACCGTTTTGGAGCGTATAACCAAGCGATGCACGATAAGGCATTTCGGCTTTCTTACCACCAACACCACCCATCAAAGAGATGTTATGGTCGGTCGAAACGGCGGTACGATAGACTTGGT
>JAKSNE010000053.1 GCA_024400135.1 Paludibacteraceae bacterium | reverse complement strand
ATCTCGTCCAAAAGTAGGTATTCATAATTCGGATAGACAACAGCCAGTGCGGTTTCTACTTCAGTCTCGTCGAACCGTTCGACCAATGTCTCATCATCAAAATTGAGATAGGCAAAATTCTTTCCGAAAAGTATTTGCAGGCAAAAGACAGACTTACCGGCACGACGAGGACCTGTTATTAACTTTATCACATTAGTTTGCAGCAGTTCTTCAATGGGGTATTGCACAGATCTGACTTGATAAGACAAAGAAGATAAATACTCACATTCCTTTTTGTGACGCAAAATTAGTTCCTTCATATAAGCATTGTTTTGTTCAAAACTATCGACAAACTGAACAAAAAATATACTATTTTGTCCAGTATGATACAAATTTTGTGCAAATATACAACAAAAATTTGGTATGAGCAAATTTTAAGAGCAAAAAATAAAATTTATTTTATTATTGAGTGTTTTTAGGTAGAATATGAGAGCTTACTCACAATAAACTACCGAAAAACAGTCAATGGTAGGCGTCAGTCTTTTTGCTCTTAACTTGCTCATATTAATAAACGTGCGACCGTACATTCGAGGTGGGCGAGCGCAGCGAGGTCGGTGCCCACGAAGTACGACTTTTTTTTGATATATGCAAGAAAAATGTGCAGATTTTTTGGGGGAAGGCACATTTTTAGTCGAAAGTCGAAAGTCAAAAGACCTCGCAAGCACCTTACAGTCATAGCGTTAGGCAATGGTGCTGTGTAGGTGCTATATTAGTGGTATGTTTACAGACCTTGTTTTGTACAAAAACCATCGCAACCCCGAGAGGCTGCGATGGGAGAGAGAGAGTAGCCTATAGGTTATGCCCCTTGGGCTGCTTCTGGTGCGTAAACCGAACCACCGTTGCTGGCAGAGGCAATACCTAAGAAATCATCCATCATCTTTGGCATCTGTGCCAACTCAATACGAGATTGAGGATTTACATATACTTTTTTCATAATTCTATACCTTGAGCGTTATACATCTTGTTATCTTTAATTATCACGAATTGTCCGTTGATAAGGTACTTACCATTGTGCATTGTGCATTGTGCATCTTGCACCTCTAAGCCAGTCGGAGTTTGGCGACCACCCATAAAGACTACACGAGCCGGAGCGGTAGCGGGATTGTAGGCTCCCATTGACGCTACATCGAAATAAGCGCGATTAGTGCCAATCGTGCTACTACCGTCGGTGATGTACAGCAGATTGTTGTAGATGATGTACATCCCATTAGGAACGGTACAACCGGCAAACGAACCGATGATGTGGTTACCTGCGACAGGATTAGCTACTTCCGTTGTCGGATTATAGGTCACCTTGATTTGGCTTGAGGTTGCCTTGAAGACGTAAGGTTTACCGGCAGTGAGTTGGTCGCTTTCGCCTAACTCAACTAAGGCTACACCATATTCGGCATGTTTTGTTCCGAGTACATCGTAGAAGTCACCTCCTTCGAGTGCTGTAGATGCCCACGGCAAGCAGATGGTTCCCCAACTGCCGTCGGTCACATTGCGAGTATAAACAGGTACTGGTGAAACTTTAAAGTCCTTGTAGTTCCCCGCATAGTTACTTCCATTAGCAGTGAGTTGAACACAGATGGTACAAGGACCGGGGGCAACATTCTTCATAAGGAAGGAGTGAGTGTTGTTATAAGAATTCCAATTGCCGGTCACAGGAACGTTATCCGTTGTCTTATCTAAAGTGATAGGCGAATCGCCTTGAGTAATACTTATCGTGCAAGAAGCAGCATAAGATGTATTATTGGAAGATTTGAAGGAGAAGATATAATCTTTCGTTTCAGTTGCATCTACATTTGCATAGATATACATCTTATCTCCATTATGAGTGGAACCGATATTTTGCCCCTCATTATTGATGCCGGAAATACCTCCTGCTACCAAGACTAATTTAGCCGTAGCAATATCTCCGGGAATGGTTATAGCCCATTGAGCGTAGAGTGTCAAATCGTGTTCGGGTACAAGGGAGGTAGCAGTATATTTGGTTCCTCCATTTTTGGCGTCATACCAACCCATAAAGCTACAACCATCACGAGTAGGTGTGGGTAGTTCGCCTATTGCAACACCTGCCGAAGCAAAATCCTTTGATGTAATGGAACAAGTTCCGCCATTAGCATCGAAGTCAACATAGATTTTATTAGGATCTCGAACCACGATATTGTAGATATAACCGCGGTCATCACCATAATTGCCACTACCATCTTTGTGATACAACATCACAATAGTCGTTGGTTCGGTTAGACGTGTCTCTCCGGAGTCGTATGAGCCGGAGACCGCTCCGGAGATTTCGTTTGCAATTATTGCATTATTCACCCAAATAGACAACTTGTCCCAACTTCCTTCTGAGCTTACAGCATAATCAAACTTTAGACGATACTGAACACCTTCGCTTGGAGTGACGATTAAGGTATCTTTTGAATCTGAGACGTGTACACCATTGTTCGTTGACATATACGCCAAACCGGGTTTAGTTGTGGTCTTCAACCAAGGGTATAGTTTATTTAGAGTACCCATTTTCCCTGTTACACCGGTAGTTAAAGTAAACTCACGTTCCTCCGACTTGACATTAGGAAGAATGGTTGTGTCTTGCGTGATGGTAAAGCTAACTTGACTCGTTGTTGACATAGATGTGCCATGACTGTTTATCCATCCTTTAAATTCTTTTCCAAGTGTTGACAAGATTTGCGCAGTAAATGTAACTTGATCTCCGGACAAATACCTTGCGTCCGGCACATAATCCGGCACGAAGTAGTCTGGTGATTCGGGAATAGTGACAGTAAAGAACTCAGCCTCATCATCCACGATTACAGCCGAGTTAAGGGATACACCACACGTATTTTTTGCGCGGACGCGGATATAGAAACTTTGGAGTTTGGCGTTAATTGTTCCTGTAACTTTTCCATCTGTAGTAGTGGTAGTCAGTGGTTGATTGGTATATCCGTCCAACATCTTTATGAAGTTCGGGTCACGTGCCACATCATAGACATAGGTCACCTCATCGGTGATGGTATTGCCATCCATATCTTTGGTAACCGCATCAAAAGTAATCTTTGTTGTGTTCCCCTCGTATATACCACTTATGTTTTGAGGCGCTTGAGGGGTACAACCATTCAAAATACCCGTAATGGCAAAAATAGCAGTACACATAGTGCTATTAGCTTGCGTGAAAGTGAGCGATTTGATTGGTTTTAGGGGATCCAATGCATCATTAAGCGAGAGACAGTAAAGACAAGGACCATTCCCAGCATGATCCGCAGAATTGTTTTTACTCCAACGATAAAATTGTTGTATGGCGTTCGTTGGTTTTGTACCATTATAGTACCAATCCAATATATTAAAATTACTCACTACACTTGTGTTATCTAAATATGTAATGGTTACAGTAATAGGAGAACTACTTCCTTGAACATTTCCTGCGGTTGCCAAGAAATAGAGTCCCTTAAACGCATTACCACCTTTAAAATCCACCGTAACGGCTTCACCATTCGAAACCAAATGGATGGCATCAAAACCATCAAATTGTCCGGATCCCGTCCATGCAAAGCTAAAGGGAACTTCAACCCCATCCGGATTTGGTACATTGACCGATGCCGGCAAACCATGATCTAGGTCGGTTGCGTACGAACAATCATTCGAATAGAAACAAGCATGGGCATCCAATCCTATACCGGCATGTCCTGCGGCCCAAACGGCATCTTTAGTTTGGTTTTTACCCATAACCACATCGCCATTGAGGGTATTGGCATCAATTGTAATAGGGACATAATAATCTGCCGCCCACAGTCCCACGCTCAGCGTCAAGGCTGCAAATAATGAAAATAATTTTTTCTTAGCCACAAGGGCACGATTAATTTCATTTTTCATAAGCTTTAATTTTTTAGTTAATAATTATTGTTGTTTTTATAACTTACTATGATGGGAGAGAGAGTTATTCGGCGTGGACGTTACCACCGGCAGAAACTACAGGTATATACGAACCTGTAGGAGCAGGTGTACCACTGGCGCACAAAGCACTACTTTGACGCATTGTAACTACCTCACATAGAGGCGAAATATATTGATGTTTCATAATTCTTATCTCTTAATTCTTAATTCTTAATTCTCAATTATCAAAGTTCCTTGAGCGTTGTAGGTCTTACCCTCGCGAACAATACGGAACTGACCATCTTCAATTATTTTTAATGATGCGCCCCTTGTGTGGCTATTGATGGAATGATGCAATGATGGATTGCCGGTCGGAGTTTGACGGGGAACACCAATCGCACGCAGAGGTGCGCTGTGAGCTAACTCTGTGGTTGATACTTCGTTCATATCAATATACGCACGATTAGCAGCAACGGTAACGGTGTTGCCATTTTCGGCTACATTAACTTGGTTGTTGCTAATAGCAGCGTAGGAGTGAATGTCATCAGAGGTCTTAACCACTTCGGCAAGAGTACCATATAAACCGTTTTCGTTATCGGCATCGGCAGGGGCGGCTGCGATGAGGGTTACCGTAAAGGATTCTGCCTTGGCTTCAAAGATATAAGGCATACCTGCTGCCAGAGCATCAACTTCTTCGAGATAGAGTGCGCTTGCGCTCTCGTCAAAGTAGTTCAGTTTATAGAAAGTAGCACCTACGCCCTCCAAATCAGCCACGGCATACGCCAGACAGATTGTACCGAACTTGCCATTACCGAGGTTATCGCGGGTATAAGTGGTAGGAACAACTATTGCATATTGTTTGCCAGCCAAGCTGCTTGCAAGATCATCACCTGTATTGGTAATCACCGTTGTAGGAGGATTATTGCCATCGGCTTTTACAACGAGCGAAGTCGCCACGAAAATATCAAAGGCAGGATCATCACCATCATATCCGTTACCTATACCGGCAGCGTCTTCTCCACCATTTGCTATAACTGTACCACCGCTAATGGTGATGTTAGAGCCGGGGTCAAGACTACCCTGTCCGCTACCTATACCGGCAGCATTGTATCCACCATTTGCTGTAACCGTACCACCGCTAATGGTGATGTTAAAGCCGGGGTCACTATCTCCGCCACCGATACCGGCACCATTACTTCCACCGGTTGCTGTAACCGTACCACCGCTAATGGTGATGTCAGAACCAGAGCCATACAATCCGCCACCGATACCGGCAGCTCCGTCTCCACCGGTTGCTGTAACCGTACCACCGCTAATGGTGATGTAAGAACCAGAGTTACTTCCACCACCGATACCGGCACCATTACTTCCACCGGTTGTTTCAACCGTACCACCGCTAATGGTGATGTAAGAGCCGGAACCATACTCTCCGCCACCGATACCGGCAGCGTCTTCTTCTCCACCGGTTGCTGTAACCGTACCACCGCTAATGGTGATGTTGGAGCCGTCTCCGCCACTTCCGCCACCGATACCGGCAGCCATGTCTCCACCGGTTGCTTCTATTACACCGCCGTTGATGGTGATGTCAGAACCGGAACCTGCGTAACTGCCACCGATACCGGCACCATTCCAGTCACCGGTTGCCGTAACCGTACCACCATTGATAGTGATATTAGAACCATAACCTTGATTTCCTCCTCCGATACCGGCACCATCACTACCGGTTGCCCTAACCGTACCACCATTGATAGTGATATTAGAACCATAACCTTGATTTCCTCCTCCGATACCGGCACCATCACTACCGGTTGCCCTAACCGTACCACCATTGATGGTGATGTAAGAGCCGTAACCGCCACGTCCGCCACCGATACCGGCACCATTACTTCCACCGGTTGCTTCTATTACACCGCCGTTGATGGTGATGTTAGAGCCGTAACCGCCATCTCCGCCACCGATACCGGCACCACTGGATTGGCTAGTTGCAATCAGTTGCCCCATTTGGTCTCCCGTAGATTGAGCATAGATAGTGAGCGAAGTACCATCGCCGGATACTTGTATGCCGGCTTTGCTAAAACTTCCCTTTACGGTGAGTTTGGCACCGTCAGCAAGGATAAGGTTGACATTACCGGCGCAGATAGCACCGGAAAGGGTTACATTTTCGCCGGTAACCACATACCAAGTGGTATGGCTTCCTGCACCCCAATAACCTTGGATGGAATTTACTTCGATAGCGTCAGCAGTTTTCGCTTCGCCTTTCTCATTGATGTAAGAAGTCGCAATAAGAGGTTCTATTGTTACATATTGTTTGCCTGCCAATTTGTTTGCAAGAAGGTCAATAACGTCATTAATAATCACCTGTGCATCCTTAGCCTCTTTCCCTGCTTTTATAACAAGGTTAGTAGCCACGAAGATATCGGAGGAGCCCCAGCTCCAGCCACCGATACCGCTGTATCCCCCTGATGCTTCAACCGTACCGCCATTGATGGCGATATTGGAGCAGTAACCGTCTTTTCCGCTACCGATACCGGCAGCTTCGTTGATACCGATTGCCGTAATCGTACCGCCGTTGATGGTGATGTTAGAGCCGGGGTCAGGACTACCCCATCCGTTACCGATACCGGCAGCATTGAAACCACCAGTTGCTACGAGTTGCCCCATTTGTTCACCCGTAGATTGAGCATAGATAGTGAGCGAATTACCTGTGCCGGATACTTGGATACCGGGAGTAGAAGTCTGCATAGGATGGTTAGCACTTCCCGTTGCGGTGAGTTTGGCACCGTCGGCAAGGATAATGTGAACGGCACCTTGACAGGTGAGTGTACCTGTTTGCACATCAGTACCTTTCACTACATACCATCCTGCTGCCAAAGTAGCAGAGGAGCTGGTGATTTCGGTAGCATCAACTGTTGTGCTTTGCCATTCTTTAATTCCGCTGGCGGGGTCACCATCGGTGTTGTACACAGGGTAGAGGTACGAAACCGTTTCTGCCCATAGTCCGACGCTTAGCGTCAGGGCTGCAAATAAAGAAAATAGTTTTTTCTTAGCCACAAGGGCACGATTAATTTCATTTTTCATAAGCTTTATTTTTTGAGTTAATAATAATTATTGTTAGTTGTATATTCACAAAATACACAAAGCCAAAGTCGAGTTA
>JAKSNE010000052.1 GCA_024400135.1 Paludibacteraceae bacterium | reverse complement strand
CAAACGCAATAAATTACTATGTCCTCACTGTTTTACATCTCGTGAGCGATGGGCAATTCCGTCTGCCGGACGGTGGCATTTTACAATTTTACGCTGCAAAATTACAACTTTTTTCTCAAATATGCAAACATATTTTGTATTTTGTAACAAAATCTTCTTTATTTTCTTGCAAATATCATTTATTTTGTGTAATTTTGCACTCGCAATTAAATTACGATAATTATGGACTATAATTTTCAAGAGATTGAGAAACATTGGCAAGAGGCTTGGAACAAAGCCGGTGCCTACAAAGTAAGTAACCAAAGCGACAAGAAACCGTTCTATGTCCTTGACATGTTCCCCTACCCCAGCGGTGCGGGATTGCACGTAGGACACCCACTCGGTTATATCGCAAGTGACATATATAGTCGTTACAAACGCCTGCAAGGCTTCAACGTGCTCCACCCCATGGGCTTTGACGCCTACGGTCTGCCCGCCGAGCAATATGCCATCCAGACTGGTCAACACCCCGAGATAACCACCGAACAGAACATCGCTCGGTATATCTCCCAACTCAAGAAAATCGGCTTCTGCTACGACTGGGACAGACAAGTCAAGACCTGCGACCCCGACTTCTACAAATGGACTCAATGGGCTTTCATTCAGATGTTTAACTCCTACTACGACACGAAGTTAGACAAGGCACAACCTATCTCCAAACTCGTTGCCGAATGGGAAGCCAATGACCCCACGTGGAAGACTCTCAGCGAGAAAGAGCAACAAGAGCGTTTGATGAACTACCGTATCGCCTACTTGGCAGACACGAAAGTGAACTGGTGCCCGAAGCTCGGTACCGTCCTTGCTAACGACGAAGTGAGCGAAGGTCTGTCCGTTCGTGGCGGTTATCCGGTCGAGCAACGCGTCATGCGCCAATGGTGCTTGCGTATCAGTGCTTACGCCGGTCGTCTGCTCGAAGGACTGGATCACATCGACTGGACGGACTCCCTCAAAGAGACCCAACGCAACTGGATTGGTCGCAGCGAAGGAGCAGAGATGCAGTTTGCCATCAAGGGACAAGACGAGCCCTTCACTATCTTCACCACCCGTGCAGACACTGTCTTTGGTGTCACGTTCATGGTTCTTGCTCCCGAAAGCGAATACGTGGCACGCGTCGTGACCGACGAGCAACGCCAAGAAGTGGACGCCTACCTAAATATGGTCAAGCACCGTACCGAACGCGAACGTATTGCCGACCGCAAAGTAACGGGTGTGTTCACCGGTAGTTACGCTATCAATCCCCTCACAAAGACGGAGATACCTATTTATATAAGTGACTACGTACTATCAGGTTACGGCACTGGAGCTATCATGGCTGTTCCAGCTCACGATAGTCGTGACTACGCTTTCGCTAAACACTTCAACCTGCCTATCATCCCGCTGATTGAAGGTGCGGACGTGAGCGAACAGAGTTTCGATGCCAAAGAAGGCAAGATGATCAACTCCGGTTTCCTCAATGGCTTAGAGGTCAAAGAGGCTATCGCGAAAATGAAAGAATATATCTCCGAGAACGGCTTAGGCAAGGTTAAAGTGAACTACCGCCTGCGCGACGCTATCTTCTCGCGTCAACGTTATTGGGGCGAACCCTTCCCTATTTATTATAAGGATGGAATGCCTTACACTATCCCCGAGAGCGAACTGCCGCTCCGCCTGCCGGAAGTGAGTCAGTTCAAACCCACCGAGGACGGTCGTCCGCCTCTTGGCAATGCCAAAGACTGGACCTATAACGGCTACCCGCTCGAACTATGCACCATGCCCGGATTTGCAGGCAGTAGCGCTTACTACCTCAGATATATGGACAACCACAACGATAAGGCACTCGTGGACAAAGACGTCAATGCGTATTGGGGCAACGTGAACCTCTATATCGGCGGAACCGAACACGCAACGGGACACCTTATCTATAGCCGTTTCTGGAATAAGTTCCTCTTTGACCTTGGCTACATCAGCAAGGACGAACCCTTCCAAAAACTCATCAATCAAGGAATGATCCAAGGGCGCAGTAACTTCGTATATCGTTATATCGGCGAAGGCGCAACGGGGAACGAGTTTATCTCGTTTAACCTCATCGACGATCCCAAATACAAAGGCGAGGTACAACCCATCCACGTGAACGTGAACATCGTTCACAACGACATCCTCGATATAGACGCTTTCCGTTTGTGGCTGCCCGAATATAAGAACGCCACCTTCGTCTATGCCGACGGCACAACCGATATCGACAACCCCTACATGGGAATACTTTCACCCAAGCAGTATATCTGCGGTTGGGCAATAGAAAAAATGAGTAAGTCGATGTTTAACGTAGTCAACCCCGACGACGTAGTCGAAAAATACGGTGCCGACACCTTGCGTCTATACGAGATGTTCTTGGGTCCGTTGGAGGTATCCAAACCGTGGGACACCAACGGTATTGACGGCGTACACCGTTTCTTGCGCAAACTATGGAACATGTATGAGAACGTAGTAGATGCCGAACCGACCGCTGATGAGTTGCGCTCACTACATAAACTGATAAAGAAGATCACGTGGGACATTGAGAACTTCTCGTTCAACACGTCTATCCCTGCGTTTATGATTGCGCAAAACGAACTCGCTGCACTCAAATGCAACAAGAAAGCTATCTTAGCCCCCATCGCTATCCTGATGGCTCCCTACGCTCCGCACATTGCCGAAGCCATGTGGGAACGCTGCAATCTTTCAGCCGAAGGAGGTCCTTCCTTCGTTATTAACGCTCAATGGCCGAAATGCGAGGAGAAGTATTTGGAAGAGAGTACGCAGAAGTATCCGGTGCAGTTCAATGGCAAGGTGAGATTTACGATAGAGGTAAGTAAGATGATGCCGAAAGAGGAGGTCGAGAAAGTGGTGCTGAGTGACGAGCAGACGGCTAAGTTCCTCAATGGGCAAGCTATAAAGAAGATTATCGTCGTCCCCAACCGCATCGTCAATATCGTGATGTAGGCGATTTTAGTCTCTCACAGATTCCACAGATTACACGGATGCGAGGGGGAGCGCCCCGCGGCAAGGGGCGACGAAACGCCCCGACGAGCGGAGAAAACGGGACTGGGGCTCGCACAAGCCGTAGGCGCATTAGCGCCAAGGCGCAGATCGACTGAGTGAGCGATAGCGAACGAAGGAGCATACAGCGCATACGGCGCAGATCGTTCGAGCGAAGCGAGATAAGAACCCGGTCAACGTGCCCGAGGTGACACAGTTTTTTGTAACTGCGATGTCGATAGATGCTGTCTATCGCAGATAGACGGATGTGAACGATTAGCCGCTGGGAGCTTGCTCACGAACGGCTAAGCACACACAGCCATAAACCGCGACAGCGGAGCATATATCGACAGAGCAGACCAAAGCAAAGCAGACCAAAACAAAGAAGAAAAAGAAAACAAAAAAAGAGGTCGAAAGACCTCTCTGTGATCCAGCTGGGGCTCGAACCCAGGACCCCATCCTTAAAAGGGATGTGCTCTACCTGCTGAGCTACTGAATCATGCTTTTTTCACGAAAGCGACTGCAAAGGTAATGCTTTTTTTTGAAACTACCAAATATATTTGTATTTTTTTGCAAAAAAAGTAAATTTTTATCACTCAATATGGCAAAATTCGCTAATTATACCCGTCGAAAGACCTCAACAACCCATGTTGGCAACCTTTGTATCGGTAGCGACTACCCTATTCGTATCCAGTCAATGGCGAACACCTCGACCAACGATATCGAAGCGTCCGTAGCCCAGACCTTACGCGTCGCTCAAGCCGGAGCCGACCTCTTCCGCTTCACCACCCAAGGTATCAAAGAAGTCGAGTCATTGGCTAAAATACACTCTCAACTCTCAACTAATAAACTAGACGGCTTCTCTCAACTCTCAACTCTCAACTCTACACTAAGTGGCAGGATGCCGCTTGTCGCCGACATCCACTTCCGCTCAGACGTAGCCGATGCCGCAGCCGCCGTCGTTGAGAAAGTGAGGATCAATCCGGGTAACTATGCCAACGACCCTGCCACGATAAGGGAGCGTTTCACACACCTTATATATATATGTAAGGAGCACCACACGGCTTTGCGCATTGGTGTGAACCATGGTTCGCTATCAAAACGGATGATGGATCTCTATGGCGACACACCCAAAGGAATGGTGGAGAGTGCGATGGAGTTTCTGCGTATTGCCGTAGAGGAAGACTTTCACGATATCGTCTTGTCTATTAAAGCCTCTAACACAGCGATCATGGTTGAGACGGTGCTCTTGCTCGTCGAAACGATGGATAAAGAAAACATGCATTTCCCCTTGCACTTAGGTGTGACCGAAGCAGGCGAAGGACAAGATGGTCGTATCAAGTCCGCGGTAGGTATAGGCGCATTACTCGCTGCCGGCATAGGCGACACCATCCGTGTGTCTCTATCCGAAGAACCCGAAGCCGAAGTGCCCGTCGCCAAGGCGTTAGTCGATTACTTCACCAATCCCAATAGTCCAAGATATACGGATAATATAACTCCTCCCCTTTCGGGGGAGGCTGGGAAGGGGCTTTCCCATCTCGAGAAACTCTACATCGCTGCCGAGGCAGGTTATACGATGCTCGTCAAGCACGAGGACTGGTCGTATCCCGAGGACGAGGCGTTACAAAACGACATCCTTCAAGCCGCAGGCAAACTGCGTTATAAGACAGAGTTCGTCTCTTGCCCGGGTTGTGGTCGCACAATGTTCGACTTGCAAAAAACCGTCCACGACATCAAAGAAGCTCTTTCAGCGCAGCGGTCCTTCAGCACGAAGTGCGGTCTTTCAGCCGAAGGCGGTCTTACAGCACAAAGTGCGGTCTTTTATCCAAAAATAGCGATTATGGGCTGTATCGTCAATGGTCCGGGAGAGATGGCGGATGCCGATTATGGCTACGTCGGAGCCGGCAAAGACCGTGTGAGTCTCTATCGCAAAAAAGAGTGCGTACTCAAAAATATCCCGCAAGAAGAAGCCGTAGCCAAACTGATTGAACTGATTGATGCGGATAGGCAAAGAGGCTAAAAAACGTTAAGGTGTTTAGACATTTAGGCGTTTCATATAAAAAAATACAAATAAATTTGTATATATCAAAAAAAAGTCGTACCTTTGTACGATTTTTTTAATTACGCCCTACGAAGATGAAGAATATCGCTTTTATCATTAATCCTATTGCGGGGACGCAGAAGAAGAATAAACTGCCCAAACTGATTACCCAGATATTGGACAAAAACCAATGGCTACCGAACATCGTTTTTACAGAACGCGCCGGTCACGCCGAGGAACTCGCTAAGCAGTTTGCCCAAATGGGTTTTGAGGCAGTGGTAGCCGTAGGCGGCGATGGTACGGTGAACGAAGTGGCTCGCGGAGTACGCGGTACACAAACTGCGATGGGCATCCTACCCATAGGCAGCGGAAACGGCTTTGCGCGGCACCTCAATATCTCTATGCGCGTCAACAAAGCCATCGAAATGCTCAACCGATGCGAACCGATTGCGGTGGATTACGGACTGGCTAACGGGCACGTGTTCGTTACCACTTGTGGCACGGGTTTTGATGCAATGATAGCCGAACAGTTCGCGGCTGCCGGCAAAAGAGGTTTCAAGACCTACCTACAGAAGATTGTAGAAGACTTGATCACCTATAAGCCCGAGACGTATCGTATAGTGTCCGCTGACGCTAAAGTCGAAAGTCAAAAGCTCGATATTACGACCACGGCGTTCCTTATCACGTTTGCCAATGCGAACCAATGGGGAAACGAGGCGTATATAGCACCCAAAGCGAGCGTGCAAGACGGAAAGATGGATATCTGTATTATGAGTAGTAAAGCGGTGTTTGCCGTTCCATCGCTTGCCGTAGGGCTGTTCACGAAGATGCTGGACAAGAGCCTATTCATGGATGGCGCAAAAGCGAAAGATGTGATACTGTATCGCGAGAAAGAGGGGCCGTTCCATATCGATGGCGACCCTGTACAGATGGAGAAGGATATACATATACAGATTGTGGAAGAGGGGTTGAGAGTGCTTGTGGAGAAGAGGTTTTGAGGCGAGTGCCACTTATATCTCTCACAGATTCCACAGATTACACTGATGATTAATGATTATTGTTTAGTGCTTATTGCTTAGCGTAAATGTTCTGTGAAATGAACCTATAAATAATTTTTATTATTAAGTGTGCGTTAAAGCACACCGCAGTGTAGCAAAGCGGAACTGCGCCTACTATTGATTTATTTATTGGACATGGAAGTTTACTTACCTCACCATCTGTGGAATTTTTATTAGGTGGCTGCGAATGCAGACACGGCGGGTGAGCGAAGCAAAGCGAAGTGAGACCGTCCCTACTATTGATTTATTTGATGGATGGGAGTTTACTCACAATCCGAGAATAAAGAAATAGAAGGGAATAATAAAAAAAGAAAATCAGTGTAATCAGTGTAATCTGTGAGAGATTAAAGAAAACGAGAAACAAAGTAAGAATTGATTAAAAACCAAATAAATTATGACTATTAAATTTATCAATCGCAGCAATAATCCGCTGCCGAAGTATGAGTCCGAAGAAGCTGCTTGCATGGATTTGCGCGCGTTTCTTCCCGAAGCCGTGACCCTGCAACCGTTAGAGCGAAAGCTTATCCCGACAGGTTTGTTTATGGAAATGCCGCGTGGCTACGAAGCACAGATACGCCCCCGCAGCGGGCTCGCCCTCAAACGCGGATTGACCGTGCTCAACACCCCCGGAACGATTGATTCCGACTATCGTGGAGAGTTGTGCGCCATCATCATCAACCTCAGTAACGAACCGCAGACGATTGAGTCGGGCGACCGTATATGCCAGATGCTGATCTCACCCGTAGAGCGTCCCGAGGTGTTCGAGGTGGATATACTGGAAGAGACCGAACGTGGAGCCGGAGGATTTGGGCATTCGGGGACGAAGTGAAAGTGAAAGTGAAAGTGAGAGTGATATTATTGTTGTGTGCGCTGTGCATCGGGCAGAGTGCATTGGGTACCGAAGTAGAGGCGGAACGGCAGGCGCA
>JAKSNE010000051.1 GCA_024400135.1 Paludibacteraceae bacterium | reverse complement strand
AGGTCTTGCACCAAGGACTTGTCTCTGACCTCAAACCGTTGGCTGAGTTGGAGATACTGCTGTTCCATGCTCGTAGTCTGTGCGTTCAGTAAGAGAGGCGCACTAACCACGGCAAGAACGAAGATACGACGTAATCTCATTATTTTCTTTTGTTTTTCTTTTTTGTTTGCAAGTTACGTTGGCGTTTGCGACCAATGAGTTGTACGATAACGAGCACAAGAATCGCAGCGCAGATGATGACGATAATAATAACCATTCGGGTATTGAGGTTATCGCCTTTGACGCGGTTCCACATCTTCATCAGGTCTTCGGCATGTGCGCCGGCGTCGTGCATAAGGGCGCAACGGTCAATAACCGACTTATCGGGATAGAAGACTTGGTTGGCGTGTACGGCTGTAGCCTCAGGACCAAAGAAATACGACAAGTCTGCCGTTTCTTCGATCTCCTCATCGTTTGCCCATTCTTCTATCTCGGGCGAAGCGATAACGCTCACGTAGCCAATCTCCTCCATGTTACGGATAGCGTTGTCGGGACGGCACATATAGGCGATGAAGTAACTCGCCGCTTTGGTGTTAACGGCATAGCGAGGAATACACCAACCATCAAACCAGACGTTCGAACCCTCTTCGGGAACGATATAACGCAGTTCCACTTCGGTACCTTCGCATTCGTCAATAGCCCATTGGGCATCACCGGACCACATGAGGTCAAGCCACGTCTTACCCTTGGTCATCTCCTCTTTACCGAAATCGACTTCCCAACCGGCATAGCACTCTTTACCTGCCATCAAGACCTCTTCGACGCGAGCGATACGCTCAGGCGTGATATTAGCCACGAGTTCGTCACGGGTCAGTTCGCCACGAGCAATCTCGTCGCGGTAAGCATAGAGAATGATAACGGAATAGATATCGCGGAAGGCATCTTTCATCAGGATACGACCGGCAAAACGCTCCACGTTAGTGATGGCACCCCACGTAGATACTTCTTCGGGATTGATAAACTTTGTGTTATAGAGGAAACCGGTAGTACCCCACATGTAACCAACGGTATAGTCCGCCACACGGATATCGGACGAGGGAGCCATCTGTTGGAACTTCTCCGTCACGAAAGGTGCCTCCAAGTCGAAATAACGGAGACTATCGGGGATAATATCCTTTTCGATAGGAAGGAGCAGGTCGCGTTTGAGCATACGCTCGATGATATACTCGGAAGGGCAGATAACATCGTAGTCTTCCTTACCGATCTCGATCTCAGTGAGCATGTTCTCATTGATATCAAACGTGTTGTAGATGATTTCAATCTCCTCACCCGTCT
This sequence comes from Paludibacteraceae bacterium, assembly GCA_024400135.1. GTDB lineage: Bacteria > Bacteroidota > Bacteroidia > Bacteroidales > Paludibacteraceae > Colicola. The sequence goes on along the minus strand of JAKSNE010000051.1, from coordinate 5,763 downwards.
GTTCGGTGTACCAAGTCTTGAACTCTTCCAGTACATTAAAGTCGATATAGTCCGCCCAGTTGTAGATTTTGAGGGTGTGTTCACGATCGGCAGCAGAAGCCGTGAGGACGGTCATAGCCGTCAAGAGAGAAAATAAGATTTTTTTCATTTCTTTGATGATTTAGCGGCTCGAATGTTAGAAACAATGAGCAAGATTAATATTGTTACAAAAATTAAAGTAAATAGCGGTCTTAGTTCGGGGGTGAGACCTCCCTTGCGTGCATCGGCATAGATGTAAGTGGAGAGGGTATTGAGTCCCTCGCTACCTTTGGTAAAGAGGGTGACGCCGAAGTCGTCGATACTAAGGGTTAGAGAGAGTATAAATCCGGAAATCATGCCCGGGAAGACCTCGGGGATAATAACCTTACGAAGGGCTTGTGCAGGCGTAGCGCCGAGGTCGAGTGCCGCCTCGTAGAGGTTCGGGTTCATGCGTTTGAGACGAGGCATGACGCTGAGCACTACGTATGGGGTACAGAACACCACGTGAGCAGCGATGACCGTTCCTAATCCACGACTGATACCGAGAGCCACAAAGAGTAAGAAAAGGGATATACCGGTGATGATATCGGGATTGATGATAGGATACTGGTTGATACTTAAAATCACATTTTGATGTCGGGAGGGCATATAGTGAATACCAAAAGCCGCTAACGTTCCTAAAATCGTAGAGATAGAAGCGGCAATGAGGGCAATGATAGCGGTGTTGATGATGGCGCTATTGAGGCTGGCTCCTGCTACGCCGCTGAACAAGTTCGTATAAAGTTTGACCGAGAAACCCGTCCAGTTGCCTAACACTTTACTCTCGGTAAAAGAGCAAATGAGAATAACCGCTATCGGAGCATAGAGGATCAAAAGGAGAGCCCATAGGTAGAGGTGGGCGATGAGTCGTTGAGTAAAGTTACGACGATCAATGGAGCGATGATTCTTTATCTGCATTTTTACCTAAGAGCATTGTAAGGTTAATAAATACGAGTAGGATCAGACTAAGGGCTGCGCCGTAGTTCAGCATCACGCCCGAGTTGATGGACTCTTGAATAATCGAACCAAAGAGTTTAATCTTATTATGGGTCAACAGTTCGGAGATAGCAAAAGTGGATACCGTCGGCATAAACACCATAATCACGCCCGACTGAATACCCGGTTTGGAAAGAGGTAAAATGACCTTAAAGAACGTCTGAAGACGTGTCGCACCTAAGTCTTGACTTGCCTCAAGCAGGGCTGTATCTATCTTCGATAGCGAAGTGAGGATAGGATAAATCATAAACGGCAGGAAGTCGTAACACATTCCAAAGATAAGCGCGTTCTCATCAAGGGGCAGTCCCACCAGTCCAAAGAGTTCCGCAGTAGCGATGGTGCGTAAGAGGAAGTTCACCCACATAGGAAGGATGAACAGGATAATCATCACCGCAGGGATACGGAAACTACGCGTCGCCATGAAATAAGCGGCAGGATAACCGACAACCAGACAGACGATCGTGGTAATCAGTGCTATACCGAACGAATAGATGAGCGTATTGATTGCATCCGACTGCGTAAAGAACTGCACGAAGTTATAGAACGTGAAATGTCCCGCTCCGTTGGTGAAAGCGTAGAACGCAATCATAATCATGGGCAAGACCACCAAGAAGACTAATACCTCAATATAAGGTACAGCCCAAAAACGTCGCTTGTCCAAATCCTTATTTTTCCAAAATAGTTCCATAAACTCTAAACTCTACACTCTCAACTCTCCACTTTATAAAGTCTTATCCAACTCGGCGCAATCTTAATTCCCACACGGTCGCCTTTGTCCCAAATATCTTTTGTATCCACATAAAACAGGTCGCCTTCATCGGTGACAACGGTCAGGTGGTAGTGGTCGCCCTTATAGAGGATAGACTTCACTTCGCCGCAGAGCACACCGTCCTCCTCGTCATCTTGGAGGTTGATGTGGTTAAAATCGACTTCGATATCCACTTTCTCGCCTACCTCAAAGCGGTCAGCGGTACGTTCGCTCACGTCCCATGCCTCGTCGAGGAACTCAACTTGGTTGTCTTCCAGTACCGTCCCTTGGAAGGTGTTATAGAGGCACTCTTTCTGCATGACTTGTATATCCTCGGGTTTGATGAGCAGTTGCACTTTCTCGCCCACCTCAAAGCAGCGGTAGTCGCGTACCGACAACTCGTACCCTTCCTCGGTGAGGATCAGCATCTCATAATGCACACCCTTGAAGATACAACTCGTCACCTCGCCTCTTAGTTGCCAAGGAGACTTTTCCCCCTCGCCTTCAGGAGAGGGGTTGGTGGAGAGGCTTTTTATATAAAAGTCCTCGGGACGAATAACCACATCCACTTCTTGGTCGGTACCAAAACCTGCATCTGTACACTCGAAGTCGTGGTCGCAGAAATGGACGAGCCAGTCCTTCACCATCACCGCATCGAGGATATTACTCTCACCAATGAAGTCCGCCACAAAGCAGTTTTGGGGTTCGTTATAGATCTCAGTGGGGGTACCTATTTGTTGTATTTTTCCGTCCTTCATAACTACGATACGGTCGGAGAGGGTCAGTGCCTCCTCTTGGTCGTGGGTGACGTAGATAAACGTAATACCGAGTTTCTTATGCATCTCGATGAGTTCGAGTTGCATGTCTGCTCGCATCTTCCTATCGAGGGCAGAGAGGGGTTCGTCCAAGAGCAGCACTTCCGGCTCGTTGATGATAGCGCGAGCAATGGCTACACGTTGCTGTTGACCGCCACTGAGCGAATCCACGTCGCGCAGTTCGTAGTCCGACATCGACACAATCTTAAGCGCTTTGCGAACACGCTTCTCTATCTCGTTACGATCGACTTTCTTGAGTTTAAGACCGAAAGCCACATTATCGAAGACGTTAAGATGCGGGAAGAGCGCATATTTTTGGAAAACCATGTTCACAGAACGCTTATTGGGCGGCAGTTCCGTGACATCTTCGCCATTCAAAAGAATATCCCCCGATGTTGCTACTTGGAAACCCGCGATGCAACGAAGCAACGTGGTTTTACCGCAACCGGAAGGACCAAGGATGGTAACAAACTCGCCTTTTTCGACTTGAAGGCTTACATCATTTAGAACCAGTGTACCGTCTTCAAACTCTTTGGAGACATGTTTCACCTCAATGATATAACGTGAATTGGACATCTACGTAAAATTGATAATACTATGGAACACTAAAAGTAAAACGCATAAAATTTTTATTGCTGCTTGGCAGTTTTTATTATTTATTGTGGAGCTAGCGGGACTTGAACCCGCGTCCAAACAAGGAATCAATGTGCTTTCTACACGCTTATCTTGGCCTTCTTTTTTCGATCTATGGCAAGACCCAAGCCACCAACCATAGACTTAGCTTCTCAATCTTCACCAACGCAGCGAAGCGATACGTTGGCTATCTGTATATTTCCGCGCCCCTTGACCCGTCAGCCTACAGAATGGCTCGGAGGGACGTCTCGTTTCAGCACCTGGTGCCGAAATAAAACTAATCTACTGTACTTCGATTAGGCAGCGAGAGCTACATTCATGTTGCCAGTTAATTGTTTTGAGCCTTATCACGGACAGTGCTCATTTCCGGCGTGCTTACACACCTATTCTACCTGCTGTCAAAACCAAAATAGCCCCTTGGGTGTAAAATCGGGTGCAAAGATACAACTTTTTTTTGATATATGCAAATTTTTTTGTACCTTTGCAGCCGATTTTGTTTAAACTATATGAAAAAGGCTTATTTTTTTGATATGGATGGAGTGCTATTCGACTCGATGCCGAACCATGCACAAGCTTGGGACGACATAATGAAAAAGCACGGATTGGACTTTACCGCCCAAGACTGTTATCGACAAGAAGGACGAACCGGACAAGACGTTATCCACCACGCTATTTGGCAGAAAGAACATCGGGAAGCCTCCGAGGAAGAGATTTGGGCTATCTATAGGGAGAAGTCGAACCGCTTCCTTGAGTTAGGCGGTGCCGGTCCTATGCGCGGCGTGAAAGACGTATTGGACTACCTCATGGCGCAAGGGAAGCAGTTATATGTCGTGACCGGTTCGGGACAGCAGACGTTGTTTGACGAACTCAACAAAACGTTCCCGAATGCGTTTGCACGCGAGCGGATGGTGACGGCATTAGACGTAACCAAAGGCAAACCCGATCCTGAACCCTACCTAAGAGCGTGGAAGAAATCGGGTTTGGAGAAGTCGGAGTGTTGCGTGATAGAAAACGCGCCCATAGGGATACGCGCCGGCAAAGCCGCAGGACTATTCACTATCGGAGTGAACACCGGTCCTCTGCCCGACGACGACCTATACGACGCCGGAGCCGATATCGTAGTCAAAGATATGGCTGCCCTCTTGGCTTATCTTAAAGCTTTGTAATTCGCATCGCAAAGCCACCGCCGTTGGCGAGGGGAACGGGTAGCCCCCAAGCCCCCTGAAGGGGGGTGTTAGCAGAGAGGGGGTGGGTGTCTATTTCGTAGGCGTAAGGATTGGTTTGCCAATCGGCATCCGCTGCGTCGCGATAGATAGTTACCTCATAGTTTGCCTTCGGATCGAGGTTGAGGGCACTCCAGTCAATCGTGATGGTACGCGCCTTATTCGTGACCCCACCTATATACCAGTCGTCGCTGTTCCTATCTTGGCGAGCGAAGACGCAGTATTCGCCTATCTGACCATCCAGTAAGATAGACTGTTTCCAGTCGCAAGGCACATCGCTAATAAACTGAAAAGCATCGGGATAGAGGGCGTAGTTCTCAATCTTATCGCACGCCATCTGGAGCGGGCTATAGAGGACGACGAACAGTCCGAGTTGGTTCATGAGCGTCGAATGAACCCTCGTTCCCGGAATGATCGGATTATCGAAGTTAAACACGCCGGGCGTATAGTCCGCCGGTCCCGCTAACATCCGCGTGAAAGGTAAGGTACACACATGCGAAGCCGGACTACCGCCGTCTTGGCTCCAAGCGTTCCACTCTTGTCCGCGGATACCCTCTTGAGTCATGAGGTTAGGATAGGTACGTTGTAAGCCGGTAGGCATAGCCGGTTCGTGGTTGTCGATCATCACGTGGTACTTAGCGGCAGTCTCAATGACTTTGCGGTAGTGGCGCACGCCCGACTGGGAACGATTGAACTGGTGTCCATCGTTAGTCGTTATGATAGGTGCTACATAACCGGTCTTGACCGCGTGCATATTATGGGCTTGCATAAACTGATAAGCCGTGTCGAGGTCGGCTTCGTACTCGTTAGCCCGGCCGGAGGTCTCGTGGTGACAGACAATCTGCACGCCTAACGAATCGGCATAACGAGAGAGGTATTCGAGATCATAATCGGGATAAGGGGTAACAAACGAGAAGCGATCGTTATTGATTCCCTCGTACCCTTCCCAACCGAGGTTCCATCCTTCGGCAAGGACGGCATCAATATGATGCTCCGCCGCGAAAGTGAGGTAGTCCTTCATGTTGGCGGTCGTGGCACCGTGGTTAGGTCCTTGTCGCCACGTCCAGTTCTTTGTATGCATTCCCCACCATATACCGATGAATTTCATCGGTTTAATCCACGAAGGGTCTTCGATAGCGCACGGCTCATTGAGGTTAAGCATGATTCGCGAAGCTACCAGTTCGCGCAACGTAGGCGTGAGGATAACCATTCGCCAAGGCGTAGCAAAAGGTGTACGTAGATAAGCCTTATCGCGCAGCACTTGCCGTCCCTTACGCCAAGGGGTGAGGTG
>JAKSNE010000050.1 GCA_024400135.1 Paludibacteraceae bacterium | reverse complement strand
AAGAAGCCGTTGAAGTTCCTACCGAGGAAGGTCCGGGACATCGCCCACGAACCGAAGAACTGTCCGTCGGTCAGTGCTTTGAGTTCCGTATCTATATATAGGTGTGTATAGTTGAAACTGCGGCTCACTACCAATCCAAGTGTATGCCAAGTGCCGTCGTTATAGTTACCGTCAGCAACCAAGTTCTGAGCTTCGGAAACCAATTTGATTTGACCGGCTTGCGTCATGAATATACCAACTTGCTTATTGGTAGCGTCCGTCTTAGCATCGACATCACCGAAGAGTAAGGCATCACCGCTAAAGGGCTTAGACGGATTGCTTCTGAAGCAGAAAAGCAAGGTGTAGTCGGCATCAGCTCCGTCGTTGAAATATTGAGCATCCAGTTCGACACCCTTTGAGTCGGGAACCTCCAATGCTCGTCCCTGAGGCATGCTCCACGTTACGTTATGGAGGTCAACATTCGCGCCATGTGCTTCGTCGTAGGCAATCATGCCATAGCCCTCGGTCATCGGATAGTAAGCCAGTAGTCCGCTTTCGTAGCCGGAGAGACATATATTGGCAGTAGCTGATATATCACCTTCCGTAAGTGCTTTGGACCAGATACGGGCTTCAGCCATACGACCATTGAGGATGTTCTTTCCGTCCACATCGGCACCAAATCTAAATGGTGCACTGAAATTGCTGATAGCGGGTGCTTCTTTTCCGTTCGGGCTATAGCGTTTGTCCCCCATATAGAAATTGACCTTATTCTTGGCATTTTTCTCATACGTCATGACTACCCGTATAAATGCCTGCTGGGGAATAAACTTAACTGCCGAATCAGAGAGCACCTGCTTTCCTCCTATATTGGCATATAGGTAGGTGCCGTTCCAACCGAACTCTATTTTATCCTTATCCGTACCGGTCGAGAAGTACGTTGCCGGTTCGTTGATATTCTCGTGGTAAGCAACAACATCAATCGTGAAGTCTGTTTCCGTGAGATTGCGTACCACTTTGGTTTGTGCGTATGAACCGGTCTTGGGAGAGAAAGCCAATGTAGGCACATCAAAGTAGCTGGCCTTGTTGGTGAATCCGATAACTTCAAAGTTGTTGGTCTCGTCCAAATAGTTGTAGGCAATGGGTTCGGAGAAGGGCACGGATATGTAGTCCTGCTGTGTAAGAACACCATTGGCGGGGGTTACTTTGCCGAACAGTTCAGGACGGCGTGTATCCTTAATACCGCTGACGGGTTCAGATGCCTTGGAGACATAGCCGGTGCCGTAACGGCAGTAGCTGACGGCACGGAGGTCGTAGCGCTGCTCCATCGGGTCGCGTTCACCGTAGAAATGGATATTGTCGATACGTCCGGCTTCTTTTTTGAACATCTGCTTATTGCCGCTGGCTTTGTCGTAATACGTTTTATCCACAAAGTAGGAGCAGAGTGTTACCCAGTTGTTGTCGGACTGCGTAGATAGTTTGTATTGCAGTTCGATATGGTCAAAGTTCTCGTAGTCGGGGTCGAAGCCGTCAATAACTACGGGCAGGTAGTACCCCTGCTTGTCGTATGGCGAATTGGTGTTCATCACCCATTTATCGTCCGGTGTAGCGATATGCACGGGCGTAGAGGCAGGCAAGAAGTGAACGGAGAAGGGCTGCGTAGCGTAGTTGGATGTATCGCAGTCGGACATCAGACAGAGTTTGAGGCTATCGTAGTCGAGAGCGAGAGCACCTTGGCGAACCTCCATTTTCTTGTGAATAACCTGTCCGGGAGATAAGTAGAAGTTTCGTCCGGTGCCGGTGAGTGGCAGTCCGTCGATAGAGGCTTTTGCCCCGTACGGGTTGCTACTATCCAGCAGTTTGAGGACAAAGTTGTGCGGACCGTTAGCAACGCCCGGAGCGGCTTGTGTCTCGTTCCATATCTGGACATCAAACACCGCCACACCATCGGAAGCCACACCGCTTATCTCATGCTGATCTATATCCAAGTGTGCTTCGTCTAATTTGAGTGTGGCATTGTCTAACACTCTTTGGGTACCATCTTGGAACATCGTTTTGCGTTCTCCCAACCACGGGCAACGGGTGGCTCCGCCGAGCAACTGATAGCAAAAATCGGAGCAGTCCAGCTTATTATCCTTGAAATCACTCCGTGTAACGTTATTGATGGCTTGTTCGCGCCAATCTTTATTATCTTTGTTGAAAGTAGAATCTTTGCCTATACCGAATACTGCTACATCTATATAGCCATATTCGTTTTGAGCAAGGGTGAAGCCGATGGTGCGGGTATTGCTCATATCACGTGTTTTCGTTCCTTGGCGATCAAAATCAAAATGCGGTTCGAGGTGGAGACTCCACTTACAAACCGAATTACTAACCTGCACATCCTGCCCCGCTGTATGTTGGTTTTGTATCTCACCTGCTCCATTTTTTGTCACAGTGGTAGTTAATATATTTACCAACTCTACAATTTCTTTGCTCCCGTTTTTAACCGCCAGATTTGAAAGACCTTTCAACGCATCAGCGATTCCCGGTTCTTCTGTATCGGTTACATAATACAAATAGTCGGAATAACCGGTTTCGGTAACAGTGTAGGATGTATTGGCAGATACGGAATATGTGGCTTTGTGTTTACTATCCGAAGTTCCGTTTAGTTCCCTTTCCTCTGCTTTTTTCAATTCCGTAAGCCAACTACCTATCGTTTTTACGTATTCCTTTACCTCGTTCACATAAGTCCCAGTCTTGGGTTTAATCCAAATGATAGAGTCTTTGGGGACTGTTGTCACCCAATACAAGGATCGTTTCTCTTTATCCGCACGGGCTTGAAATCCTGTGGAATCGCCATACTGTAAAAGTGCTGCCGCTCCAGAAATCAATTGCGGAATAATTTGATGAACAATATGGTCTTGTGTATAAGCAAACTGGACTGGTGCGGTGTCTGTTGCCAAAGTTGGTAATACATTGCGCATGACCACGATGGCACTTGTGTCTTTACTATTTTCAGCAATAATTTTCACCTCCCCCGCATTGATAGCTTTTTTCATTCGTTTAAGGACTTCTTTATTAGCGGCTATACATTGTTCAGTTTGTTTGGTATAGACATTGGTGGTGGTACCGATAAAGACTTTGGCATCTTCACCCATAACCGTATTGTCGCTGCAGGTCTGAACACGCGATGACAGCGTATAGGTATATGTATATTCCGGAGTAAATGTCAGTCCCTGTGAATAGGAGAGAATTGGCCATGTTTTACCATCCTGAGCATTGACACCGGTTCCTGTATAATTTCCTGCGCCTTGCGGAGCAGAAACAGCTCCATAGGATGTATTCACCGCTTTGCCATACGTAAGAGTAAGTCCCAATCCAAAATCAAGTGAGAATGTTTGTTTGTATTTGGTAGTATAAGTGGCACCTTTTTCAATCCACGCGTAGGAGTTGCTTCCGGGCGGGTCACGCAGCACGTCGTTGACGGTAATAATACTTCCTACTTTTTGCATGGCATCCGTGCCTATTATACGTTGACCGACTACATATCCAAATATCGGGTCGGCATGTACATCTTGTCCGTTAACAGCGACAGACACTGATAAATGCTTAAGGGCATCTTCCGTTTTCGTGCCATACGAAACATCGCTTACCGGTATGGTAACAGTTACTTGTCCGTTATCGTCCAGACATTGTTTGCTGATGATGGGTGTGCCGCTGACAAAGCCGTTGTAAATGGTGTAAGGCATATTAGCAAGCGGCACGAAAGTCATCTTGCCGCCCGGCGTATTGTTGTAGTGGTACTCTTCACGGGCAGAAATGGCAAAAGTGTACTTGTGGTTTGTATAAAAGACCGGATAACCGAAGGTATATTGGCCCTTCTTCGTGTCATAACTAGGTAAATTCTTTTGATTAGTATCTGTTACTAACGTGGGAATCTCTTGTTCGCCATAGAAATTCACGGCTTGACCATTATACTTCTGCTGAACGCGAACGACGGCAGGACTATGGTAGATAACCGAATAGGTATCATGATATTTAACTTGCTTTCCTTCATAAGAAATAATACTATCCATGTCAAGCGAATTGGTCAGGTCTTTGGTCTCGGATGTTCTGCCTGCGCTAAACAGCGTGGCATAGCCGTTGGCAGTTGCCTCCACAATGCGGTATTTAACAGGCGGCAGGTCTATTACATATTCGCCTGTGACGGTATCGGGATAAACAAGGACACGCTTTTCCTCAAAGCGGACTCGAGTTTGCTGCCCCTGTTTGAAATGCGTAAAGATGGTATCTCGGGTGGTTTTCATAAAATCCTTGTCGTCATAAACAAAGTGGGCTATATTGTCTCCCTCCAGCTCGAAGACCAGTTTGAGACTGTCGCCGAGGTTGTTGGTACTCAGTCCGAAGCCGAGCGGTTTCAATCCCTCAATCTCACCACCGGCGAGACGACCGATAAGGCGTACACGGGTGTCGTCCCATAGGATGATGCCATACAGATTTTCCGTTGCAGTAATGTTAACCGAATCTTTGATGATTAGTTTACCATCGTTGAGGAACGTGTGTTTGGCTTTCTTGACGGTGAAAGTGAAACTCTGTTTGGCAGGTACAGACACCTCAAAATTACCCGTAGCGTCTGTGCGAACCGTATCGCCACTGGCCATAGCTACATGTCCATTAATCAGGAAATACGCGTCGCGTACGGGAATGGTGGTACCGGTATAGAGCACGCGTCCCGAATAGCGGAAGTAATCACTGGATACAAAATCGACATTGTGCGCGGTGCAAGCGTCCGAGGTAAGTGTTACTTCTGCTACTCCACCTTTGGCGGGAGCAAAATGCTGCATGGCACTAACGCTAACCGTGTATGTGCTGCCGTTTTTGATATTGTACGCTATATGAGGAAATTTATAGTATCCGTCAGCTCTCGTTTGCACACTATCAATACGTGTATTACCGGATGACAATATAACCTTTGCATTCGCCACCTTGTCGCCGTTGGCATAGGTAAGATAGCCATCGATATATCCGAACGGTGAACGCAGACCATCAATCGTATCCTTATCGGGCAGAGCATTGCCACCACAATCGGTAATAGCGTCCAAGAAATAATCATATTTCTTGCCGGGAGTGGCACTATAGTCGCTGTATTCATATTGGTCACCTTTCAGCGTATCCAGAAATAGAGGTTGAGGCTCGTCTTCGCCCTGACGGTGCAACAAGAAATACGACGGTTCACCATCTGCTTCCCAGAATAGATGGGTATATTCGGGGTGGTCTTCGTCGCCGCGGGTAGCATCCAACTTGGTTATTTGGACTGCGGAAGTGCGTACTTTGGAATTAAACCAAACTTCGGTATTGGTCGGTTTTTTGATGCGTGTGCCGTCAGTATTCAGCCGTACAACGAGGTCAAATAGCCGACAGGTAATAGGTAGTGGTTTTTGGTAGGAGAAACTCCATTTAACGCAACTACCGTGTACATCGTTACTGAACGATTCCATGGTCAGTCGATCCAGTACCATGTCGCTCGTTTCGCCTGCCAATACAATCTCAACAGTGGTATTGGGGTCCCAAGAAACATTTTTCAGCATGGTGCTATCCGGCCATACAAACTCACCCACGATGTCAATCATATCCGTGCTACAATCCCTAAAAGTAACATACGGTTTATTCGGATGCTGGGGGTCATAGAGGTCCATACCCATTTGTCGTATGCTACCTGTGTAAACCGTACTATCGGCAAACGGATTGCCTTTCCAACCCCAGCAGGAGGAAGACTGACGGCGGATGCGGTAGTAAATACTGTCGCTATTGGGATTATTGACGGCTTCGTCCGAATCGTCAATATATTGATAGGTATAGTAGGGTTTGTCGAGATACGTACTGTCGGTAATGCGCCCAAAAAGGATAGTGGCTATATTGGTAGCATCGCTAAAGTCGGCTTTGTAGGCACGCTCAATCTCAAAATAATCCATCGAATAAACATCATCGTCCATAGGGTGCTTAAACTGCCATGTCAGCACTTTGGCACCGGTATTGTAGCTAAAGGAACCGCCGGTGGGTGTCTTACCGGACTCCATCTGCTCGGTAACTTGGAAATTATAAATGCGGTGGAATGCCGGCACATCAATCGGTTTGGAGCGCACGGTAGCCGTCGTTTTATTCAAACGCTTGACAAAGGCGGTCATTATCAGATTGTGCTGAATAGAGTCGAAAGACGGAACCGGAATCATACCCATCGTGGCAGAGATAGAAATCTCTGTTTTATTGAAACTCGTATGATAACTAATCGGCTCATCGGTCATAAAATACGGCACCTGTATCCAGCCGGCAACCGATAAGTCGTTGGTATTGGAATACGGGATGGGCGTGGAGAGCTCGGGGACATTCTCGGGTTCTATTTGTTTGTTTTTCATCAAGTCATAGGTATAGTTCCAGTGCCCGGTGGTACGTTCGTCACAGATATGCAACCTAATCCAGAGTTTTTTATTATCCATATCTTGCGGAAGTGCCCAATTGACTACCAATGATACGGAACGCCGTTCGTCAAAGCCATGAACGAGGGTTACGTCCTCCCATGTGTTATACGCCAGTTGTTTAACGGGGTTCATCTCCACAGACGAGGCTGTAAAGACGCCATACTTCTCTACCACAACTTTAACCTTAGCATGGTTGGGGTGTGAGCTATTATCACCATGGTAGTAGAACAACTTAGTCCAATTTATGCTATCGGTACTATATTCCACATAGGTATCGTTGGGATAGGTATCGGAAGCCCAGTGGTTATGTCCGGAGCCTTCGGTCCATACCAGCAGGTTAAAAGACACCGTACCCATACCATCGTAGTAGGCATCAAAGTTGTAGGACTTTTCAAACCAATCGTTACCGCTGGCTTGTGCAGGAGTGCTAATAGTCAAGAGCGACATCAACAATGCCGCACATACGCATATATATTTAGTTGTTTTCATAATCGTAAAGTATTGAAATTATAACCTACATACATCGTTATTCCTCAATGAAGCCACCTAAAACATAGCATCCGTCGGACTCTGTCCAATATTTGTCTATGAAGAGGGCTTTGGCAACACGCTTTTTGCCTTCTTCATATAGTTGATACACTTCTGCCTGAGTGGCAGCACCATC
>JAKSNE010000005.1 GCA_024400135.1 Paludibacteraceae bacterium | reverse complement strand
CATTCTGCACACCTTCTGTCACTTCGGCAAAGTGTTTGAGGTTCGTGTAGTGCGTTGTGATAACACCAAACGCCCCTTGCGTCACTAACTGCGACAGCACCGCCTCGGCAATAGCACCACCTAACAACGGCTCCGTACCCGTTCCAAACTCATCTATCAGCAGTAGCGTCTTCTCATTGGCATAGCGCACAAACGCTTTCATGTTTCTTAGGTGAGAGGAATAGGTCGATAAGTCGTCCTCCATGGATTGTTCATCGCCGATATCTATCATCAAGTGGTCAAACACGCTCATCGTACTATCTTCCCGCAAAGGCACGAGCAGACCGCATTGCAACATATATTGCAGCAGTCCTACCGTCTTCAAGCACACCGATTTACCTCCCGCATTCGGTCCCGAAATAACAAGAACGCGGTTCTCCTTCTTTAATTTTATATCCAACGGAACGACCGCTTTTTTCAATGCTAACACAGGATTAACCACTTGACGTAAATCAATCATCTGCGAATCACTGAACTGCGGCATAATCGCCTTCTGTTGCTGCGCCACAATCACTTTGGCTCGTACAAAGTCCACGTGAGCCAGCAGTCTTTCCGCCTCATGGATAGCCGGCATTTGATCACGTAATATTCCGCTTACGGCTTGCAAGATACGAATACGCTCACGCCCTTCTTCGCCTTCGAGTTCGCGAATGCGGTTATTGGCTTCCACCACTTGTTGGGGTTCCACATAGACGGTCTTACCTGTAGCGGACTCGTCGTGTACTATGCCTCCTAACTTGCGCTTGTAGGCAGGAGAGACGGGTATCACCAAACGCCCCTCGCGCATCGTCGGAGCCACATCTTTATCGACGATTCCTTCCGCTTGCGCCTGACGCAAGATCCCCATCAAAGCGCGGTTAGCACTACCCTGCGCTTGCCGTAAGTCCTTACGAATACGCGCCAACTCCGGCGAAGCCGAATCGGACAACTGACCATAACGGTCAATCACCCTGTCTATCACCTTTAATATCTCCTTTAAACTTTCTACTTTTAAACTAGACGGCTTCTCTACACTCTCCACTCTCAACTCTAAACTCAAACTACTCCAAATCGGGAACCGATTAGCGTCCAAATGTCTAAAGAACTCGTCCAGTCGCCCCGCATAATCAAGGGTCTTGCGTAAGTCAAACAGTTCTTGTTCGTTGAGGTACAGTCCTACCACTCGTATCCGCCCCACCGCTTCTCGCACGTCGGCAATCTCCCCACGAGGAAAATCGAGCGAGCTATCGCTCATGATATGCCCCAGTTCCTCCGTTTCGCGCAACAAAAAGAGGATACGCTCTTTGTCTGTCAAGAACGTAATCTGCTCCACCTGTTCACGCCCGAGCACGGACGAACAAGCGCCCATTAGTTGGGTGCGGATAGTAGAGAAATCTATTTTAGGTTCTATATTCTCAGGATAAACGCACATCTCTTATCACAGTCGCGCCGACTGCCTCGTTAAACTTTTTCACTAACTCAAACCGACATTCAAATAGTTGTTGACGCAACGCCGAAGAACTTAATTTGACTTTGAGTACGCCATTCTGCACATCCACCGAACGCGTCAAACCGGCAACCGTAGGTCCCATCAACTCAGCCCACAACGTCACCACCTTCCGCTCTAACAGAGGTTGTTCCAACTGGTTTTCCCGAAGAAAATCCATAATCGCCTGCCCTATCGACTGCGTCCCCTTCATCTCTATAAACTCTAAACTTTTGAACTAGACGGCTTCTCTAAACTCTACACTCTAAACTATTTCTTTGGCTTTGCCAAATAAACTTTCTGTCTCGTCTTAAACACCTTGACGGACGGGTCTATCTCATTGAGTTTATAAATCGTTTTGAGTTGTACGCCTTCGCGTTGGCTGATACTCCACAAACTCTCTCCCGGATGCACCCACATCACGGATTTGATTCCTCTCACGTAACGAGGCTTAGCCGTGGTGAACACCCTATCACCGGGTTTGAGTATATGTCCCAAAGCGTCGTTGTATTCACGTAACTTTCGCTCCTTCATATTGAGTGAATAAGCGATGGTTGCATAACTATCTCCTTCGCGCGCGAATATATAAGGGGTGTGATTGACGCGCTCTTTAGGGTGAACGGAATAAAATGCCTTGCGTTCCAGCTTGGCAGTGCGTGCCTCTACCCATTCCTCACCCATCGATGTATCCTTTTTCTTATCCTTCGCCTTTGTGGTAGAAGCTGCCGTTACCGCCGTGGTTGCAGCCGTTGTCGTCACACTCGTAGCAACAGGTTCAACGGGCATAGAGGCAGCCAAGCCGACCAAGGTGTCCAGACTATAATCCTCAATGATAGCAATGAGTTTGGTCGCGTAACTGGGATCGGTAGCATAGCCACACGCTTTCAACCCGTTTGCCCAACGGCGATAATCTGCGATATCCAACTCAAACAATGCGGCATAACGGTCGCGACGCAAGAAAAGCGAATGGTCCTTAAAACTCTCTTCTGCATTGTTGTACACGCGGAAGCACTCACCCTTATGGTCGTCATCGTAGTAGTACGAACCACCTAACCAATCGCTGGTACACTTGATACCGAAATGGTTATTCGCATTGATAGCCAATTCCGACTGACCGGCACCTGACTCTAACAGTCCTTGCGCCATCGTAATCGAGGCAGGAATACCATAATGTTTTTGTTGCTCAAGGGCGGTTTGTTTCCATTGGTTGATATAACTCAAAGACTTGGCATTAGGAGCCGAAAAAAGGGCACAACTGCTCAAAAGAGCAAAAAAAAGGACAGTTTTCTTCATCTTTCTTCAAAATTTGCTACAAAAGTACAACTTTTTTTGCATATATGCAAATATTTTCGTATCTTTGCACGCTTATTTGTGGAAAAACAATTATTAAATTCAAAATTCATAATTCAAAATTCAAAATTTAAACATTATTATGTGGTTAAAAGATTCATCTATTGGTCGTAAACTCGTAATGAGTATTACCGGCCTGTGTCTGGTTTTTTTCCTGCTCTTCCATGGCTGCATGAACGTAGCTTTGGTGTTCTCAGAGGAGGCTTACAACTGGATCTGCTCCATCCTTGGAGCCAACTGGTACGCAATTGTGGGTACGTTAGGATTAGCTTTCTTAATCTTCGTCCACTTCTGCTATGCCTTTTATCTTACCATCCAAAACCTGCGTGCTCGTGGTAACGACCGTTATGCTGTTACCGCTCGTCAGCAGGGGGTAGATTGGGAGTCGAAAAACATGCTTGTGCTGGGTATCTGCGTCATCGGATTCTTGGTTCTGCACTTGGCTAACTTCTGGTTTAAGATGCAGTTTGCTGAGTTGACCGGTATTGAGACCAGTGCTTTTGATCCTCAAGACGGTGCAGGCTTGGTTAAGTTTATGTTTGCCGGCAATGGTGCTTGGAGTATCGTTCTTTGCGTGCTGTACCTTATTTGGTTAGCGGCTTTGTGGCTCCACCTCAACCATGGTATCTGGTCTGCTCTCCAAACTCTCGGTTGGAGCAACCTGATTTGGCTCAAACGCATCAAAGTGATTGGTACCATCTTCGCTTCCCTCGTAGTAGCTCCCTTCGCTGTGGTTGTGTTCTACTACCTCGGCATGGGTATAGGAATGCTGCTTGCGTAAGTAAATGGTAAAATGTAAATGGTAAAATCGTAAATTGTCAAATAGTAAATAAGTTTATGGCAACAACTAAAACTGAAACTGCGAAAGTTATCACGCCTGAAATGGCGAAGATTCCGCAGGGTCCATTAGAGAAAAAATGGACGAACTACAAAGACCATCAGAAACTGGTCAATCCTGCCAACAAACGTCGTTTGGATATCATCGTTGTCGGTACCGGTCTTGCCGGTGCTTCCGCAGCGGCTACCTTAGCAGAACTGGGCTTTAACGTCCTCAACTTCTGCATTCAAGATAGCCCTCGTCGTGCGCACTCGATTGCAGCGCAAGGTGGTATCAATGCCGCGAAAAACTACCAAAACGATGGTGACTCCATCTATCGTCTTTTCTAC
Source organism: Paludibacteraceae bacterium (assembly GCA_024400135.1). Classification (GTDB taxonomy): domain Bacteria; phylum Bacteroidota; class Bacteroidia; order Bacteroidales; family Paludibacteraceae; genus Colicola. The sequence continues at coordinate 29,569 of JAKSNE010000005.1, read as the reverse complement.
GACACCATCAAGGGTGGCGACTATCGTGCTCGTGAAGCGAACGTGTATCGTTTGGCAGAAGTTAGTAACAACATCATCGACCAATGCGTCGCACAAGGTGTTCCTTTTGCTCGCGAATACGGAGGTCTGCTCGACAACCGTTCGTTCGGTGGTGCGCAAGTATCTCGAACTTTCTATGCGAAAGGTCAAACCGGTCAACAGCTGCTGCTTGGTGCGTACAGCGCTTTGAGCCGTCAGATCGGTAAGGGCAAAGTGAAGATGTATAACCGTCACGAGATGTTGGACGTAGTCCTCATCAAGGACGCTGACGGCGTTGAACGCGCTCGCGGTATCATCGCTCGTAACCTCGTTACCGGCCGTATCGAGCGTTACTTCGGTCACGCGGTCGTTATCGCTTCCGGTGGTTACGGTAACACGTTCTTCCTTTCGACCAATGCGATGGCATCTAACGGTTCGGCAGCTATGCAGATCTACCGTAAGGGTGCGTATTTCGCTAATCCTTGCTATGCGCAGATCCACCCGACCTGTATCCCCAAGCACGGTGACTTCCAATCCAAACTGACGTTGATGTCCGAGTCGTTGCGTAACGATGGTCGTATCTGGGTTCCTAAGAAACTCGAAGACGCACAGAAACTGCAACGCGGTGAGATCAAGGGTCGCGATATCCCCGAAGAGGATCGTGACTACTACTTGGAGCGTCGTTATCCGGCATTCGGTAACCTTGTTCCTCGTGACGTGGCTTCTCGCGCTGCGAAAGAGCGTTGCGACAAGGGTTATGGTGTGAACAACACCGGTCTGGCAGTCTTCCTCGATTTCAGTGACGCTATCCAACGTCTCGGTAAGGATGTAGTGGCTCAGAAATATGGTAACTTGTTCCAGATGTACGAGAAAATCGTGGACGAGAACCCGTACGAGAACCCGATGATGATCTTCCCTGCTATCCACTATACGATGGGTGGTATTTGGGTTGACTACGAGCTGCAAACCTCGATTAAGGGTCTGTTCTGTATCGGTGAGGCTAACTTCTCCGACCACGGAGCTAACCGTCTGGGTGCTTCCGCACTGATGCAAGGTCTGGCAGATGGTTATTTCGTTATTCCTTATACTATTCAGAACTACTTAAGCGACCAGATTGGTGTACCTCGTATGTCCACCGACCTGCCTGAGTTTGCCGCAGCCGAGAAGGGTGTCCAAGATAAGATTGACCGCTTGATGGCTATTCAAGGTAAACGTTCTGTGGATTCGATTCACAAGGAACTGGGTCTTGTTATGTGGGACTTCGTAGGTATGGGTCGTACGGCAGAGAGCCTGAAGACCGCTATCGAGAAGATTGACGCTATCAAGAAAGAGTTCTGGACGAACGTTTATATCCCGGGTGAGGCCGATGGTCTGAACAACGAGTTGGAGAAAGCGTTGCGTCTGAGCGACTTCATCGAGATTGGTCGTTTGATGGCAGTGGATGCCCTCAACCGTGAGGAGTCTTGCGGTGGTCACTTCCGTGAGGAGTATCAGACCGAAGAAGGTGAAGCCTTGCGTCAAGACGATAAGTTCAGCTATGTAGCTTGTTGGAAATATACGGGTGAAGACAGCGAACCCGAGCTCATCAAGGAGCCGCTCGACTACGAGTTCACCGAACGTAAAACACGTAACTATAAAGCATAAAAACTATGGATTCCTACATAAATATTAAAGTGAAGGTTTGGCGTCAAGCCGGACCCAAGGCGCAAGGTCATTTTGAGACCTACGAACTCAATCACATCTTCCAAGGTGCTTCGTTCCTGGAGATGATGGATATTCTCAACGAGCAACTCATTGCCGAGCATAAGGATCCTATTGCCTTCGATCACGATTGCCGTGAAGGTATCTGCGGTATGTGCTCGATGTATGTCAACGGTCATCCTCATGGTCCTGACAGTGCTATCACCACGTGCCAACTGCACATGCGTAAGTTCAAAGATGGTGAGACCATCACCGTTGAACCATGGCGTTCTCGTGCGTTCCCTGTTATCAAGGACTTAATGGTCGATCGTGGTGCTTACGATAAGATTATGCAAGCCGGCGGTTTCGTATCCGTTAACACGGGTGGCGTGCCCGACGCTAACGCTATCGCTATTCCCAAGCCCGTAGCTGACGAGGCTATGGACGCTGCTTCCTGCATCGGTTGCGGTGCTTGTGCAGCCGCTTGTAAGAACGGTAGTGCTATGCTTTTCGTAGCCGCTAAGGTTAGCCAACTCGCTCTGCTGCCGCAAGGTAAGATCGAGGCTGCTAAGCGTGCGAAGGCGATGATTGCTAAGATGGACGAACTGGGCTTCGGTAACTGCACCAATACGGGTGCTTGTGCCGCCGAGTGTCCTAAGTCGGTTAGCCTAGCAAATATCGCTCGCCTCAACCGCGAGTTCATCTGCGCTAAGTTCAAAGACTAATCCGTTTCTAGTTTCCGGTTTCCGGTTTCTGGTTTCTGGTTTCCCGTTTCTGGTTTCCGGTTTCTAAATAAAGAAGGCTCACCAATCGTGAGCCTTCTTTGTTCCCGTATCCCCAATCTTCAATCTTCAATAGCCCAACGGGCGCTTATATATAGGGTTCTTCTTGGGTTATTGTTGGGTTCTTCTTGGGTTGTTCTTGGGTAGGCTGAATCCCCTGCCCGAAGGATGCTCGCGGGAAACCTAGTCCTCCCTAGGAAAACCTAGGAAGTCCTAGTTCTGTCACCACGAGCGGAGTTGAAGTTGGACATGTCCAAGTGTCCAACTTCATCAAACTCCTTTGCTGATGCGGGTTGCAGGGTAGTTGGACAGTTGGACATGTCCAACTTGTGTCCTACTTTAACAGTGTTTCCGTTACCGAGATTTTCCAATCTCGGTTCTATAGACCCTGTTTCTTCTCGGCAAAAGTCTTTTGCCGTTTTTTTAGTGGCGGAATTGGCATTTTCAAAACACACCCTACGCAACCCAGAGAGGCGGAGATGGAAGAGAGACCCTATGGTAACCCTTCTGTGTACTATCGTTCTACTACCGATGTTAGAGCACGATGTGTGGTGCTTACAAACACAACCATCGCAACCCGAAGGCTGCGATGGGAGAGAGTTTATATGATTTACTTTATAAGTAAAGGATATAGGAATATAGGTAGCTAAACCAGTTCAACTAGTTAAACCTGCTAAACCTATTTTATCTTACTTTTTGCCCCATAAGGGTGTAGGTGGCGTTATTACGCTCTAACAGGATTTGACCATTGCGGAGCACTTTGTGCATCGTGCATTGTGAATCGTGCACCGACTTAAAGCCTGTTCCACCTGTGGTATTGAAGTTACCCTTTTGCTCAGCAATCGTTTGTCCTTCTGCATTGGTAGTGGTTACACTATACTCGTAAGCCGTGCCGGGATCAAGACCCGTAACCGTAAACTGGAAGCCTTGAGTTGTTCGTGTTGCTGCTGGTGCTTGTCGTGCGCCATTGTGACCCGGAGCAGCAAAGACAATGTTCGTTAGTTGTCCATCAGCATTGAAAGTCAGCACGCAAACCGTCTCTCCATCTTTAGTGATGGTTAGCGTGTAGGTGTCTGCACCACCGGTAATAGCCCAAGTGATGGTTACATCTTGATCTGTTGGAATAACGATAGGATTCTCGTCATCCATAGGTGTAACATCAGCTGCAATAGGATATAGTTGCAAATCTTTCCATACCTCAGCGTTTTGATAATCAGTCAATGAAGATGCCGGGACATAGACTTTGGCATCTTGACTTATGTGTTCGAAAACATTAGCGAAAATATCATCGCCACACTCTGGTGGAGTAACTGCATAACAAGTGATTGTAGTCAAACTAGAGCAATTACCAAAAGCCCCATCGCCTATCGTTGTAACGGAATTAGGAATGATGATGGAGATCAAACCGCTGCATCCCCAGAAAGTAAGCTCTTCAATCGTTGTAACCAAATTTGGAATAGTGATAGAGATTAAATTGGGGCAATCTTCGAAAGCTCTCTTTCCAATTGTTGCGACGGAATTGGGCATAGTCACCGAAGTCAAGCCGCTGCAACTAAAGAATGCCGAACCTTCAATCGTTGTGACGGAATTAGGAACAGTGTATTCAGTTCGAGTATTACCTATAGGATACTGAATAAGCGTATCTTTGGCATAATTGAATAAGACCCCATCAATTGAACAATAATGCGTATTAGCCGCATCTACATCAATAGAGGTCAGAGCATAGCACCAATAGAAAGCATAATCTCCAATTGTCGTAACGGAGTTAGGGATTGTGATTGAGGTCAAACTTGCACAATTATAGAAAGCCATTCCTTCAATTGTTGTAACGGAATTAGGAATATTGATAGATGTCAAACCGCTGAAAGCGAAAGCCATATCTCCAATTTTCGTAATTTCTCCACCACAAGTAATTGTTCCTGTGCCATTACTGAAAGTGTGCGAAATAATAGCAGGACCAAAGGTTGTCCAACCAACTTCCAAATAAGGATTTGTCAACTTTTCCGTTGCGGTGTAGGTAATGATGTTATTCTTAAGATCGTATTGCTTATCCGTAATCGTACCAAAATCTTTCCATTGGTCAGCAGCCTCATAGATGCTTTTTGTTCCTTCCGGAACGTGAAGCGTGGCAGCAGAAGGACCTTCCGTATTGGCAATGCCAATAAAAACTTCACTTTCCATTGTAGGCAACTGGTCGCTACTCGTCCAATTAACACTAACATCTTTCAAACCGCAACTTGCGAAAGCATAATCTCCAATCGTAGTGACGGAATTAGGAATGTCAATTGAAGTCAAACTATAGCAATAATTGAAAGCCCATTTCCCAATCGAAGTGACGGAAGCTGGAATAGTGATTGAGGTCAAACTTGTACAAACATAGAAAGTCATCATTCCTATCGTTGTGACGGAATCAGGAATGGTTATTGAGACTAAACCTTTGCAATATGAGAAAGCATAATCATCAATCGTCCTGACGGAATTGGGAATAGTTATCGAAGTCAAACCATCGCAATATTCAAAACCCCCTTTTCCAATCGTTGTGATGGAATCAGGAAGGTTAATAGAGGTTAAACCGCTATAACCGAAAGCATAATCTCCAATCGTTGTGACAGAATTGGGAATAGTTACGGATGTTAGACTGACGCACCAAAAGAAAGCATAACCCGCAATTTGCTTAATCCCATCAGGAATAGTATATGCACCTTGATAGGATGTCGGCATATAGGCAAAACAACTGTTGTTATAGACGGGAGAGGTCAAACCTGAGCAACCAACGAAAGCTTTATCGCCAATCGTTGTAACAGAATTGGGAATAACAATTTCTCCAGTAGCAGCAGTAGAGCATCCACATAGTATTGTTTTAGAGGCGTCACTATATACTAAATATCCATCTACGTAACCATTAACACATTTAGCACCCCAAGGCGAACCGGTGGCAGTGCCATTATACACGATATTATTGACGAGATAGAAAGCATCATCTCCTATCGTTGTGACGGAATTGGGGATTGTGACAGAAATCAAACCAGTACAATCATAGAAAGCATTATATCCAATTGTTGTAACGGAACTGGGAATCGTGACAGAGGTCAAATTAGAGCAACCAGCGAAAGCATTACTTCCAATTTGTGTGACCGTGAAGGTGGTATCGTGGTAGTTTACGGTTGACGGGATAACAACATCACCGCTATAAGTTGGATATTCACTCTTGGCGGGAATTACCATCACGTTATTTACTTCACCAGAGTCTGTTATCCTAAATGTTAGACCACTCGCTTCATCAACGAATATAGGGGCGGAAGAAGTAACCAGCGTAAGTTTGGTAACAACAACCCCGTCACCATTAATGAGGAAAGTTCCACCCCACCATTGGGGAGTTAATGCCGCATCAATCATCTCTTGGGTAAGAGCCAAAGCATATTTGCCCCCATTAGCCGACAAGTCATAGGCGTTATACCCTAAAGTACTTGCTATACTCGGAGCACAGATGAGTGCATAAGTAGATCCCCAGTGACCTTCCAAGATTTGACATGCCCAATCTTCTTTGGTTGGTTCAATATAAAAATTAATGACATCACCAGCATGGGCACCTATATTAGCGAGTTCAGTACCACCATCTGACAGTAACGTAGGCTGATTAATCCAGTTCTGTGCTTCCCAAGGACCAATGGCTAAAATTGTTTCTTCTGCGAATAGCCCTACGCTTAACGTAAGGGCTGCGATGAAAGTGAAAATCTTTTTCATAAGTAATTATTTAATTTTGACCTACTCTTCATCGGATTTTCGGCATTCTCCGTAGTTATATAGTAATCAAATTGGCTTACAACGCTATATTTTATATGTCATGCATCGCCTTTACGATGCCTGTCAATCATAGGCGGGTGGTCGTGTTTTGCAGTTTGTGCTGCAAAGGTACAACTTTTTTCTGATATATGCAAATTTTTTTGTCGATTTCTTTGCGTATGTCAAAAAAAAGTTGTACCTTTGTACGCTAATTCGATAGACTTATGAAAATCGCACTTATAGGATACGGAAAAATGGGGCATCTCATTCATGAGATTGCGACCGAGAGAGGACACGAAGTAGTGTGTATTATCGATCCAAACATAACGATCGACAAAGCCCCTAACCCGACCTTCCCCCCGAAGGGGAAGGAGAACGAGAGCGCCCTCTGTGAGGCGGATGTGGCGATTGAGTTCTCGACTCCTGCTACCGCAGCGGATAACATACGCATGGCGTGGGAAGCCGGTGTGCCGGTGGTGAGTGGAACGACGGGGTGGAATCTTGAAAAGTTGAGAGTTGAGAGTTTAGAGTTTAGAGTAGTTGCGCCTAACGGCGGTAGTTTAAAGTTTATAAGTGAGGGAAGTTCTACCAAAGTGGTGGATACAAGTGGGAAAGTGTGGCTGGTGTGGAAGAGTAATTTCTCGGTGGGAGTGAATGTATTCTTTGAACTCAACAAAGAACTTGCGGCTCTGTTAGCCCCCTACTCCCAATATACCCCCTCTATCACCGAGACGCACCATATACACAAACTCGATAGACCCAGCGGGACGGCAGTGACCCTCAAAGAGGGTTTAGTTGAGAGTTTAAAGTTGAGAGTAGAGAGTAGCCGTCTAGTTAATGAAGTTGAAAGTTTAGAAGTGCCTATTGAGAGTATCAGAGAATGGGAAGTGGCGGGGATACACACCGTAACGTGGGATAGCGAGGAAGATACGATAACGATTACGCACTCAGCCAAGAGCCGCAGAGGCTTTGCGTTGGGAGCAGTTTTAGCGGCGGAGCAGCTAATATAGTTGAGAGTTGAGAGTGTAGAGTTTAGAGAAGCCGTATAGTTTTATAGTTGAAAGTTTATAAGTTTTTTATGAAGAATATAAAGGATATTGAAAAGAAGGATTGGATTAAAGGTGGGATATGGGGAAGCCTATATGTCATCTTTGTTGTTTGGGTTGCGTGGGGAGACTGGGCTTCGCTCGGTTGGCTCGCCATCCTACCCGTAGTAGTGGATGCCTTCACCACGAAAGTGATTAACTGGAGTTGGTGGAGGAAGTACAAACCAGTTGAGAGTGAAAGTGAAAGTGGAAAGGGAAACAAGGTTTTATACACTATTTTTTCGTGGATTGATGCGATTGTGTTTGCACTCGTAGCAGTCTATTTCATCAATGTCTATATCTTCCAGAACTACCAGATTCCGTCCTCTTCGCTCGAAAAGACCTTGCGCGTGGGCGATTTCCTGTTTGTTAGTAAGATGGCGTATGGCGCTCGCGTACCGAATACGCCGTTGTCTATGCCGCTCGTTCAACACACGATGCCTGCTGTGTTAGGTGGAGGCAAATCGTATATCGAGCACCCACAATGGGACTACAAACGTCTTGCCGGTTGGTCCGAGCCGAAGAAAGGGGACATCGTAGTGTTTAACTTCCCAACGGGCGATACGGTGTGCGAGAAGATGCAAAACCCCGACTACTATACGCTGTGTTATTACTACGGCAAAGAGGTTGTGAACAAACGCAAAGACATCTTCGGCGAGATTATCACTCGTCCTGTGGATCGTCGCGAGAACTACGTCAAACGCTGTGTCGGTACGCCGGGTGATAGTTTGCAGATTATAGATAACGTCATTTATATCAACGGTATAGCGGAAAAACAAGCCGAAGGCGTACAACTCAATTATGTAGTAAGGACGGACGGGTATATCCTCACCGCCAACTACTTAGAGAAACTCGGCGTAAACAAAGACGACCGTCACTATCCGCAACCGGGTATTTATGTGTTTCCACTGACGCAAGCCATGAAGGAGCAGTTGAGTAAACATCCCCATGTAGTGTCAATAGAGGTAGAACCCGCTGAGGCTGGTGGCGAGGTGTATCCGCTTGGGCACAACGATTGGAACAGAGATAACTACGGACCTATTTATATCCCGCGCAAAGGCGAGACGGTGATGATTGACGAGACGAACTACTGGCTATACAAACGTATCGCTGAAGCATACGAGTTTCAGCCTATCGCGATGGGACAGCCCTATACGTTTAAGATGGATTATTACTGGATGATGGGCGATAACCGACACAACTCTGCCGATAGTCGCTATTGGGGATTTGTGCCGGAGGATCATATTGTGGGACGACCGGTGTTCGTGTGGCTCAGTATAGAGAAGGATAAATCGTGGTTCCAAGGGCATATAAGGTGGAACAGGATTGGGATGAACGCAAAACAATGATACTGCCAACGACATATTGGGGAGGGGAGCGGAATAGGTGTGAGATAACCACACCGAACGGCGTGCAGCAGTTGAGTGTACCTCTATATGACTCGCGCAAGCAACAACCGGTGGAGGATATCCGTATCTGTTATATGCACAGTTGGCAACGGCAACATTGGAGTGCTTTGTTTTCCGCATACGGGAAGACACCGTACTTTGATTACTATGCCGATTATATACACAGTTTGTACGAGAAGCAACCCACTTTTTTAGTGGATCTCAATAACGAAACGGCTTATATATTGTACAGTTTGTTTCACAACGAGCGACCCGACGCGTACCACGAGGACTTCGTCCCTATTTGCCACCCGCACGCATTGGATTTGCTCTTTAATAACGGCCCGGAGGGCCTTAATAGTTGAGAGTTGAGAGTGTAGAGTTTAGAGAAGCCGTCTAGTTAAAAAGTTGATAGTTTAGAAGTAAAAAAATGAATATTGATTGGAGTAGTTTAGGATTTCATTACACCGAAACGGACTATATTGTTCGTTCCACTTTTCATGGTCATCGCGACGAAAAGGGGCAATTAGTTGGTCAATGGTCGGAACCAGAGGCTACGACAGATAAATATTTACACTTGCACGTGTGCGCCACTGCCTTACAATATGGGCAAGAGGTGTTTGAAGGACTCAAAGCCTTCCGCGGAGTAGATGGTAAGGTGCGTATCTTCCGTATGGAAGATAATGCCGAACGGATGCAACGCAGTGCGGAGGGGTTGTATATGGCTCCCGTTCCGACGGAGTTATTCTGCAAAGCCATTCGCTTGGCATTGGAAAAGAACATTGAATATCTGCCACCCTACGAAACCGGTGCGACGTTGTATTTCCGTCCGTTGTTGATTGGAACGACTCCTCGTTTAGGCGTTGGTCCGGGTGTGGATTTTGATTTTATCGTTATCCCCTCCCCTGTCGGTCCTTACTATCCGGGTAAGTTCCATTGTTCAACGTTTATCATCAACCACCACGTCGATCGTGCCGCTCCGCTGGGAACGGGTCAATTCAAGGTGGGAGGTAACTACGCGTCCTCTTTCCGCGCGACCGAGACGGCACACCTGCAAGGATACGATTGTATGTTTACGGACGCGAAGACGCACACGCTCATTGACGAATGCAGTGCCTCGAATTTTATTGGCATTAAAGGCAACGAATATATCACACCGCTAAGCAGTTCTATTTTACCGAGTATCACGAACGATAGCCTGATGACGCTTGCTCGCGAACAAGGTTACGATGTTATCCGTCGCGAGATACCGGTGACGGAGCTGAGCGAATTTGAGGAAGCCGGCTGTTGCGGAACGGCGTGCGTGATTAGCCCTATCGGCAAAGTGATTGACCCCGATAACAACAAAGTTTATACGTTTGGTAACGGCGAACCGGGACCCAAACTGACAGCGCTTTATCAAGCCTTGCAAGATGTGCAGTATGGGCGCACAGAGGACGTACACCGATGGTGTACTATAGTTGAGAGTTGAGAGTGTAGAGTAGTCGTCTAGTTAAGAAGTTGAAAGTTTATAGTTAACAAGAATATTCACAACAAAAATTTAATGCTATGTTTAAAAATCATCCAAAAGGATTAATTCCCGCGGCTCTGGCGAATATGGGCGAACGATTTGGTTATTACATCATGAATGCAGTGTTACTGCTGTTCCTTGTTTCTAAGTTTGGTTTACCCGATGAAACAGCAAGTATTATCTATTCCGTTTTCTATTTCGGAATCTACGTGCTCGCTTTAGTCGGAGGTATCATTGCTGACAAAACACAAAACTACAACAAGACTATTCAATGGGGATTGATTATTATGGCCATCGGATATATCTGTCTCAGTATTCCAATCTTCAGCGAAAACTTGACGGCAGGAAATGATTGGTTAGGTATTATTATCTTTACCTGCTTTGCTCTATTGATGATTGCTTTTGGTAATGGTTTGTTCAAAGGTAACTTACAAGCCATCGTAGGTAAGATGTACGATGAATTCGAAGCAGAGGCTGCCAAGAAAGGTCCCGAAGCACTCGCCATCGCCAAAGAGAAACGCGACTCGGGTTTCCAGATTTTCTACGTGTTCATCAATATCGGTGGTTTGATTGCCCCGTTCGTTGCTCCTCTACTCCGCCAATGGTGGTTAGGTAAACACGCATTAACCTATAGTGCAGAAATGTCCTCTCTTTGTCACCAATATTTAGTTACGGGCGAGATGACCACGAAGTTTATGGAAACAATGAACCAAGCCGTATTGGCTACTCACCCTGTGATTGAGAATATCAGCGCATTCTGCAATGAATATATCACCGTTTTCAACCAAGGTATTCACTATTCGTTCATTGCTTCCGTAATTGCAATGTTGATTTCACTCGTTATTTTCCTCTGCACTAAGCACATGTTCCCGCAACCAGTCAAGAAAGAAGCTTCCGCTGTCGCTGAATATACCGCAGAAGAGAAAAAAGCTATGGCGCAAGAGATTAAACAACGTATGTTTGCTTTATTTGCAGTACTATTTGTTGTCATTTTCTTCTGGCTCAGTTTCCACCAGAATAGTCAATCGCTGAGTGTGTTTGCTCGAGATTTCGTTCAAACACAAACGATTGCGCCGGAGATTTGGCAAGCACTTAATCCATTCTTTGTGATTGCATTAACACCGATTATCATGCTCTTATTCGGTTGGTTAACCCGCCTCGGTAAAGAAATTTCTACTCCTCGTAAGATTGTTATCGGAATGTTCGTTGCCGGATTGGCTTACTTGTTCTTGATGATTATCTCAGTGGTAAATCATTATCCCTCCGGAACTGAATTCCGAGCTATGGATGCTGAGGCCATGTCACAAGCAGGTTTGGCTAAGATTGGCCCGTGGGTACTGATTGTAACGTATTTCTTCCTCACCGTAGCTGAGTTGTTTATCTCTCCGTTAGGTTTGAGTTTCGTGAGCAAGGTTGCTCCGCGTAACTTAGTAGGTCTATGCCAAGGTTTATGGTTATGCGCCACTGCCATCGGTAATCTTATGATTTGGGTTGGTCCTAAGATGTACAATGCTTGGCCAATTGAATACTGCTGGGCAGTGTTCCTCGGCGTTTGCCTCGTAAGTATGACCATCATGCTCGGAATGGTTAAATGGTTAGAAAAAGTAGCTTGCTAATATGAACGAACTTATCCAAGCCCTCGGGAACTATACCGAGGCTCTCGAACAAAAAATTGCTGTGCTTGAAGAGCGTATCAGCGGCTACGAAGAGAAAGTCGCTGCGCTCGAAGAGCGAATTGAAGAGTTGTCAAAGGACAGCCGTTTTTACGTGCGCCCTAATAGCAGTCCCTCGGAAACCGACGCCCCATGCGTCGCCCCTCCAACCCCCACCGACCCATCGGCGGGGACACAACTGTTTCTACGGGACTCTATTAGTGCTCCTTTAGCGTCTGACGACGCTGGCTGTCCTTCAGAGCCCGAACCGGAAAATCCAGAGGAACCGGAAGAACCGGAAACACCGGAAATGCCGGAAATGCCGGAAAATCCGGAACCCGAACCAGAGCCAGAACCCGAACCTGAGCCTGAGCCGGAACCCGAGCAGACGAAGAAGGAGCCGGAGTTGGCGTTAGATATTGAACCGCAGCCCGCCAAGACGGCTGTGAAGGATATCCGTCAGATGATTTCGTTAGGCGATAGGTTCTTGTTCCAACGGGAGTTGTTTGGTCAGAACGGTGAGAAGATGCAACGCGCCTTAGACGACATCAATCGGTGTGCAACGGAGCAAGAGGCACTTGATTTTGTAGAGAAACATTTTGATTGGGATAAGAAATCCCCTACTTACGAACTATTTATCAATGCTATACATCGTTCCCACACCGGTCGGTAATCTGGAAGACATCACCTTGCGCGCTTTGCGCGTACTCAAAGAGGTGGATCTCATCTTAGCCGAGGACACGCGTACCTCGTCGGTGCTGCTGCACCATTACGACATCCACACGCCTTTGCGTTCGCACCATAAATTTAACGAACACGAGACCAGTGATCGCGTGGCGGACGAGATAGCCACCGGCAAGAACGTGGCACTGATATCCGATGCCGGTACGCCGGGAATATCCGACCCGGGTTTTATGTTGGTGCGCGCTTGCGTAGAGCGCGGCGTAGAAGTGCAATGTCTGCCGGGTGCCACGGCTTTTGTGCCGGCACTCATTGACTCGGGACTACCTTGTGACCGCTTTTATTTCGAGGGGTTCCTACCCCAAAAGAAAGGACGACAGACGCGCCTCAAGCAACTCGCAGAACAAGACCATACAATGATTATCTACGAGTCGCCCTTCCGCTTGGTGAAGACCTTGACCGAACTCGCACAGTTCTTAGGTCCTGACCGCAAGGCAAGTGTGAGCCGCGAAATCAGCAAAGTACACGAAGACACCCAACGAGGGACGCTGACAGAGTTGGCGGAACATTTTAAAATGACGCCTCCCAAAGGGGAGATCGTTATTATAGTTGAGAGTTGAGAGTTTAGAGTTTAGAGAAGTCATCTAGTTTAGAAGTTTAAAGTTGAAAAGACAAATGAATAACATGAAAGTCTTGGCAAAGGAAACCGCCATTTATGGAGCGAGTTCGATTGTGGGTAAGTTTTTGAACTACCTACTCGTTCCGCTTTATACTTACGTGCTGCAAAACACTGCCGACTACGGGATTGTAACCAACCTCTATGCTTGGACGGCATTGCTGTTAGTTATCTTAACCTACGGCACAGAAACAGGGTTCTTCCGCTTTGCCAACAAAGAGGGATACGATGTCCCATCGGTTTATAAGACGACACTTTATACGGTGTTCGTGACGAGTGTGATTTTTGCGGTGCTGTGCGTCGTGTTCCAGCAGCCCATAGCCAATGCGATGGGATATGAGGATCATGCGAATTTCATTGCAATGATGGCGGTGACGGTAGCGATGGACGCGTTTGCGTGTATTCCGTTTGCGTATCTGAGGCATCAAAAACGCCCTATCGTGTTTGCGTGTCTGAAACTACTATTCGTAGCACTGAACATCGGGTTTAATAGTCTGTTCTTGCTTGTTCTCAAATGGCAGGACGTGACGTACGTTTTTGTAAGTAATATCTTAGCCACGGCTATTCAAACGCTGATTCTTATACCTTTTACGCTCCCCAAAGGCGGTTCATACAGTTGGTCCACCTTGAAGGATATACTGCGTTACTCCTTGCCGCTACTCATTCTCGGTATTGCGGGAATTATGAACCAGACGCTTGACCGTATCTTGTTTCCGTATCTTTACACGGGAGCCGATGCGCAAGCGCAGTTGGGTATATACGGAGCGTGCTTTAAGGTAGCGATGGTGATGATGATGTTCACGCAAGCGTTCCGCTATGCATACGAACCGTTTGTGTTTGCCAAGCACAAAGATCGCAACTCCGTTGAGGCGTATGCCGACGCGATGAAGTACTACATTATCTTCTCGTATATGATTCTACTCGGAGTAGTCTTTTATTTGGATATCTTCAAGTATATTATCGGTCCGTCGTATTGGGAAGGACTGAAGATTGTGCCGGTAGTGCTATGGACGTACGTGTTCCAAGGCATTTACTTCAACCTGTCCTTCTGGTACAAACTGACGGACGAGACCAAATGGGGTGCGTATTTCAGTTTGATAGGGTTAGTGATTACGCTGGTTCTACAGATAGTAGGTGTGCCGAAAATAGGTTATTGGGCTTCGTGCGGTAGCAGCCTCATTTGTTACTTCGTGATTATGCTTCTCTCCTATTTCGTTGGAAAGAAACATTTGAGTATCCCTTACGACCTGCGTTCGGCAGGCAAATATACATTGCTCACCCTTTGTTTCTTAGGTGCTTATTACTTAGGTAACTACGGATTGGCGGTTGCCGATTTGAGTGAGGGTTGGACTACGAGTCTCCATTATGTTTGGAGTACGGTATTGATGATTGGATTTATTGGTATCACTTATAAATTAGATTTGAAGTCGTTAATTGAACGTAAATGAGAACTATACAACAACTCTTACCCGAGGAATGGAAGGCGTTTGAGCAAGCCTTTGAACAAGCCTCGCACGCCAATCAAGAGACCTTGCAAGAAGTCTTACACTATATTCATCTTCAACGAGGCAAACAGCTCCGACCGCAGTTGGTGCTACTATCCGCTGCTATCTCGCGTGGCGTAACCGAAAAAACGATTAGTACGGCTGTTGCCTTGGAACTCTTACACACGGCAACCCTCGTCCACGATGACGTGGTGGATCATTCGCCTCTGCGTCGTGGTAAAGCGGCTATCCAAGAGCAGTGGACGAATAAAGTGGCAGTGCTGGTCGGCGATTATATGTTAGCAAAAGTGATTGAGATTGTGGATGAGTTACGTTGTCACTCGATTATACACTTGGTTGCGAAGATGGGACAAGTCCTAAGTACGGGTGAGTTGACACAACTGCACGCAGGTCATTCGATGTGGATAAACGAGAAGCAGTATTTCGATATCATCCGCCAAAAGACCGCGGAACTGTTTGGCACTTGTGCCCAAGCGGGAGCACAGTCCTGCATGGCAACCGGCAAGCAAGAACAAGCCCTTCGGGCGTTTGGAATGAACCTTGGGATGTGTTTTCAGTTAAAAGACGATATCTTAGACTATTCCGATTCGGAAGAGTTAGGCAAACCCACGATGAGCGATATCCGAGACGGGAAAGTAACCTTGCCGCTGATTGTGAGTCTGCAACGTGCTTCGAAGGAGGAAGCCGAACTTATTCGCACGCAGGCGGAAGCGTTAAGCAAGAAAGAACCCGTCACAAACCCGTCCGAGATAGAGGACATCAAGTCCTTTGTACTTCGTTATCAAGGAGTACATTATGCATATAAGAAAATGGAGGAATATCGTCGCAAGGCGATTGAAGCGTTAGACTTCTTCCGTGAGTCCGAGTTCAAGCAAGCGTTGTTGGAGATGCTCGACTACGCCATCCAACGTGAGCGGTAACACATCTTGTACAAACGCTTTAAGAAGCATCTGTTTTGCGGTCTCTACCCCTATACCCCTTTGTTGCATATAGAAAAGTGCCGTCTCGTCTAACTGTCCGGTGCTCGCCCCGTGTGAGGCTTTGACATCGTCGGCATAGATGACGAGTTGCGGACGCGTGCGCATCTGCGCATTATCAGAAAGAAGGATATTGCGATTGGTTTGTTGGGCGTCTATCTGTTGGGCACCGTGGGCGATATTCAGGTCACCAAAGAACTCACCCGTTGCCTCATCGTTGAGAACGAACTTCACCGTCTGATGGGACGTACCCTTGGAGGCAAGGTGTCTCACGTGCGTGTGTATGCGCGCGCAATCCTTATTAGATATATATGCGAGGGCGCGGATATCGACTTGAGCATTGGGAACAGTCTGCTCCACCTCAATGTCTATATCGGCGGACGAGAGGCATAGCACGTAGATGAGCAGGTCGGAAGGTTCGGTCTGCTGATAGTGATAATGCCCCGATTGAGTTATGATTATTGGTTGAGCCATTCGTAACCTTTCTCCTCTAATTCGAGGGCAAGGGACTTGTCCCCCGTCTTAACAATCTGTCCGTCTGCGAGTACATGTACAAAATCGGGAACGATATAATCGAGCAGCCGCTGATAGTGGGTGATGACAATAGAGGCATTATTGGGCGTTTTGAGTTTATTCACACCCGAAGCCACAATACGTAAAGCGTCAATATCCAATCCCGAATCGGTTTCGTCTAAGATACTTAGACAAGGTTCGAGCATCGCCATTTGGAAGATCTCGTTTTTCTTTTTCTCACCACCGGAGAAACCCTCGTTGACAGCGCGGTTATCCAGTTTCTCCGCCATCTCAAGCAGCTGTTTCTTCTCGCGCATTAGGCGTAAGAACTCCGTTGCCTTCAGCGGTTCCTTACCTTCGTATTGTCTTTTCTCGTTGACGGCGGTGCGCAGGAAGTTCGTCATCGAAACACCCGGTATCTCAACGGGATACTGGAAACTAAGGAACACGCCTTCACGTGCCCGTTGTTCGGCAGGCATCGCAAGCAGGTCTTTTCCGTTGAGTAGCACTTGCCCTTCGGTTACGGTATAAGCCGGATGACCCGTAAGGACAGCACTGATGGTCGATTTGCCGGCACCGTTAGGTCCCATGATTGCGTGTACTTCACCGGCATTGATGGTTAGATTGATACCCTTAAGGATCTCTTTACCTGCGATGGAGGCGTGTAAGTTCTTTATTTCTAACAGTTTCATATTAGTCTAAAATAGTAGCCAAAACCACTTCGCCTACGGCTTGGAGCGTAGGTTTGTGAATGTTCGTCAGATCGTCATTACGGGTGTGCCACCAATCGGGGAAGCCACTCTGTGTACGTGCATCGTAATGGATAATATCAAGGCACGGAACACCGCCATAGACCGAAACGTAATAGTGGTCATCGACGATGGGATATGCCATATTCTCGACAAAATACTGTCCATAGCCCAACTGGCGCGCCTTACGCCATACCTTTTCTAAATAATTGCCGGCATAACGAGTAGAGTGCATCTCTTTGGGGAAGACCGCATCGGGAGCGCCCACCATATCGAGAAGGATACCGTATTGGTATTGTTTAGAGTGCTGGTCTGACAGTTCCTTTGCCCAAAACTGACTACCAAGACACCACGTGTTATCTCGTTCTACGCCCGTGTAGTGAGCCGGAGTGCCCATGTCCTCGGCATCAAAGAAGATGATATCCACCGGTGGCAGGTGACGCGTTGAGTCTTGACTAAGAATCTGTATCTGCCGCATCACTTCGAGTAGAACACCTACCCCACTGGCACCATCATTCGCTCCGGGAACGGGATAATGGCGGTTCTCATATTCCTCCTCTTGGTCGCACCAAGGACGCGTGTCGTAGTGGGCGCACAAAAGAATCGTCTTTCCCGCAGCCTGGGTGTTACAATGAACAATGACGTTATAAACAGTCTGCATCTGACCTGCATAGTCGAGCATCTGACCCTTCTGCATCTCTATGCGACCGCCAAAACGGCGAGCTTGTTGCATCAGATAGACGGCACAGCGATTATGTTCGTCAGTATTGGGAATACGCGGACCAAAAGCCATTTGGTCGCAGATATACTGATATGCCGAATCAGCACTAAAACTCGGAAGAGGAGAGGCGGTCGGTTTGCTTTGACAACCAACCAATAACAACGCTCCTAAAAAAACTATTACCACTCTAAACTTCATAAACTACTTTCAACTCTAAATTACTCTACACTACTCTAAACTCTCCACTCTAAACCAATCACCCTACGTTTACTTCACTAATGGAACGGTGCTCTTGAATGGCTAGGATAGTCTCTGCCAGAGGCTCTGCTAAACTTACCACTTTCACTTTGCTGCAACGCGATTGGTCGTATTGGATGGAATCGGTGAAGACGACTTCTTGCAGTTCACTTGCCATGATCTTCTCATCTGCCTTTCCTGACATTACGCCATGAGATAAGATTGCGCGAACGGATTTAGCACCCGCATCGCGAATGACCTTAGCCGCCATACAAAGTGTGCCGGCGGTATCTACAATATCGTCCACTATGACTACATCTTTGCCTTGCACATCACCCAACACGCGCATCTCGCTGATACGGTTGAAACCCGGGCGGTTCTTATAGCAAATCACCATCGGAACCTCTATGCCCGTAAGGGTGTGCAGTTTCTTGACGAACTTATCGGCACGCTTGGAACCGCCTACATCAGGCGAAGCGATAATCACATTATCTAAGTCCAAATTGAGATTGGCAACGTATGGTACCAGCACGTTCGTTCCGAACAAGTGATCCACGGGAATATCGAAGAACCCCTGAATCTGGTCTGCATGAAGATCCACCGTGATGATACGATCCGCACCGGCGACTTGGAGCATATTCGCAACCAATTTAGAGCCAATCGACACACGGGGTTTGTCCTTACGGTCTTGTCGAGCAAAGCCGAAGTAAGGAATGACAGCAATCACTTTGTAAGCACTTGCACGCTTAGCGGCATCAATCATGAGAAGAAGTTCCATGAGATTGTCGCAGTTCGGGCACGTGGACTGAACCAGATAAACCGACTGCCCGCGAACGGACTCATCAAACGATACGGCAAACTCGCCATCCGAGAAACGATCAATGTTGATTTTGCCGAGTTTGCAACCTATTTTCTCGCAGATACGTTGCGCGATGACTTGCCCTTGACTGCCGGCAAAGATTTTGAAGGGACTTGTTTCGAAGACCATAATGTTATTTCTTTTTAGAAGATTGTTGATTATTGGGTGTATTCTTTTTGTTTTCCGAAGATTTCTTTATCGCAGCATAAAAAGCCTCGTCAAACTCAGGAAAGTCGCAAGTCAATTTGCCATCGGATATTTTGTATATATCCGCTTTGATACGATCGATATTAGACTCTTGGTCTTTGTTCCAAACGAGATTTTTTTGGCGCATGCATTGTGCGACATAGATAGCGAGTTTGCGACGCGTGGGTTCATCTTCCAATTGGCAGATATAATCCACCACGTCCTGTAAGATACGTCCGTAATTGCGCATCTTAATAGGGGATAAGTCTTTACGTAAGGGTTCCATTATTGTTGTTTAATTAGATAAATCATTGTAGGATAGTGGTCTCCATAGCCGTCCAACCACACGCCTCCTTTATGGGTACGCAGCGGAGTGCCTTTCTCTTTACCTTCTTGAACGGTAAGGAAGTCTTTATTGAAGATCTCCGATTTCCAATAAGTCCAACGTCCCGACTCTAAGGGTTCGTTCAAAAGGGGTTCGGAGATAATTATCTGGTCAAATAAGTTCCACGAGCCTTGATAAGCCAGGGTGCCGATACCGCGGTCGAGTTTCTGCCACATCGTATTGAAATAACCTTGCGGTTCCACCTCTTCGCGCGTCTTGCGAGCACCTAACACTTCTTTACAACTATGGTTGAAGGGATCGTCATTGAGGTCGCCCATGATGATGATCTTGGCGCGAGGCTCTTTCTGATAGATTGAGTCGCAGATGGACTTCGCGAGCATAGCCGCTGTGTCACGCGTAGCACGAGAAGTGAGTTCTCCGCCATAGCGACTCGGCCAGTGATTGACCAAAATATGAATCTTCTCGGGTTTACCGGCGTTCATCAGATACCCCGACACGAGCAGTTGCAGACGCGACTTCACCACACCGCCATCGGCATAATGCGCATTGAGTTCGTGACCACGCACACTAACGGGTTTGAAGAAATCGGGTTGATAAAGGAAGCCGACATCCACACCACGACGGTCAGGACCCTCTAACAAGATGGGTTTATATTTGCCATTGAGTTGAGGATCAGCGCAAAGGTCTTCCAAGCAACGCATATTCTCTACTTCGGCAACACCCACACAGATAGGTCCACGACTATCCACATCTTCGCCTAAGCGGGAGATGGCGTAAGCCATGTTGTGAAGTTTATGCTCATACTTCAAAGAGGTCCATTTCATACCCCCATCGGGAAGGTATTCATAATCGTTCTTACCTTCATCGTGGATGGTGTCAAACAAGTTCTCTAAGTTGTAAAAAGCAATACAACGGACTAAGGTTTCTGTCTGCGCAAACAAGGGCGAAGTGAACGCCGAAAAAAGTAGCGCAAAAGTGAAAAAAACAGAGGTAAAAAAGGATTTCTTCATAGCAAATCGCATTTATTTATCATTTTACGCTGCAAAGTTACAACTTTTTTTGCATAATTCAAAATTTTTATGTATTTTTGCAGTGAATTTATAAAAAAATCTACAACTATGTCGTCAATTAACAAAGTTATTCTGGTTGGTAACGTGGGAAGTGATCCCGAAGTTCGTTATTTAGACCGTGGCGTTGCCATTGCAAATTTTAATTTAGCCACCACCGAAAAAGGGTACGTCATGCAGAACGGTACACAGGTACCTGACCGCACCGAATGGCACCCGATTGTTCTCTTCCGCAATCTCGCCGAATGGGCAGAGAAATATGTCCGTAAAGGGATGAAATTGTATGTGGAAGGGAAACTGCAAACTCGCTCGTGGGAGAAAGAGGGTCAGATTCGTCATAAGACGGAAATTATTGCTGAGAATGTACAAATCTTATGCCGTCCCGACGAGTATCGCGACCTCAACAGGGGCAATGTGACCAAAACGGAACCTATTCAAGAACCGCAAGAAGAAACGATTTTCTAAATGACTAACAAAGAACTGTATATCGCTTGGGCGAAAGAACAAGCGGAGTTACCTATCTTCTTCCAACCATGGTGGATGGATGCCGTTTGCGCCGGCAAGCAGTGGGATGTGCTGCTTAGTTTTGCTGAGACATCTGATCCCAATCAAAGAGAAGTGAAGGATATTGTGGCAGCGATGCCCTATTTGATCCGTAAGCGTTTATGGATGAAATGGATTGTAATGCCGCAGCAGACCCAAATAGGAGGTATCTGGTTGACGCAAAATGGCGGATTGACGAACGAGGACCAACTTGTTGATATCCCTAAGATTTGCGAAGATTTTGTAGAACAACTGCAAGCGTTAGGTCTTCACTATTATTATCAACAATATCCTATTGGTTCGCGTATGGTCGAGCCTATGCGCGCGGAAGGTTTCAAAGTGCGCGAACGTGTCACCTATCAGATTTCGGACTTGCACGACCTCAATAAGGTAGTGGATCAGTTCTCCAAGAACAAGAAACGCCAACTACAAAAGGCAGTCACGCTTTCTGTTGATAACAATCTGACGCCCGAAGAGTTCTACACTTTCCACTGCCAATGTATGTCGCTTCAGCACAAACAGATCTCCTATAGTCGGGAGTTCTTCTTGGTCTTGAATCGCAAGTCAATGCGGGAAGGACAATCGCAGATTATCGCTATCCGTAATGTGGATGGCGAGTTATGCGCCGCCGCATACGTTGTTTGGGATAAGAATAAAATGTATTATCTCATCCCTTGTTATAATTCCAATTTCAAAGAGTCGGGAGCCAGTGCGCTGTTGGTTGTTGAGGCACTGAAACTGGCACGCGAGAAAGGTGTCATCTTTGACTTTGAGGGCAGTAATCAACGCGGAACAGCATCGCATTACAAGCAATTTGGTTCGGAGAAGATGACTTATTATAGTGTCGAGAAATATTATAAGCAGGCCTTCCGCTTTGCGATGGGTGTTAATTATTTACGTAATCTGAAATACAGATAATGCACGTACTTTTTTTATCTCAATGGTATCCTCATCGCTACGATGCAATGTTAGGTTTGTTTGTCCGCAAACACGCCCAAGCTGTTGTGCGTCAAGGTGTTGATGTAACTGTTCTCTATCTGCACCACGACGAACACATCCGCAAGGAAGAACTCGTTGAACAAATGACGGATGGAGTGAGAGAGGTGTATGTCTATTATCCGCACACTTTAGGATATTTAAAAGCCTATCGGCATGGATATCAGTATATCAAACGCAAGTGGGGGCGTCCCGACTTGTGCCAACTGAATATCCTTTCAAAGAACGGTATTTTGCCTCTCTATTTGTGGAAACGTTTCCGCACTCCTTATATAATAATAGAGCACTGGAGCGGATACCTACCCATGAATCGTTCCCACGCCATTCTCGGAGGTTGGCACAAACGCCTAATGCAACTTATCTGCCGCAACGCCCAAGCGGTAATGCCTGTGAGCAAGAGCCTTCAGCAAGCCATGCAAGAGTGTGGGTTTGAGTGCCGTCGCTGGCAGGTGATTCAGAACGTTGTGGATGATTTCTTCTACAAACCTTATCCTCGCCCTACGGGCAAACCGATAGAGATTGCCCACGTCAGCTGTTTTGAGAATAAATCCAAGAACATCAAAGGTCTGCTAAGAAGTATCAAGGAGTTAGCCACCTTACGTTCCGATTTTCATGTAACGATGATAGGAACAGGGATTGATTTTGACCAAGATGTGGCGTATGCCCAACAATTAGGACTGAGTACGCTTGTTACCTTCACGGGCGAGTTACAGCCGGAACAAGTGTGTCAGGCTCTACAATCGAGCCAACTCTTCGTTCTTTTCTCCAACTACGAAAACGCTCCGGTTGTCATCTCCGAGAGTTTAGCCATGGGTATTCCTATCGTGGCAACAAACGTGGGAGGTATTCCCGAAATAGTAAGTTCAGATTGCGGCAGATTAGTGAGTGTCGGTAACGAACAAGAACTTACTCAAACCATGAACGAAATGATGAATCAGCTCCACCAATACGACCATGAAAAGATCAAAGCCGTTGGACATAAATATTCATTTAAAGAAGTGGGACAAACGTTGATAAAGATATACAAAGACGTGATTTTTGAGTAAAAACACAACTTTTCAGCAAAAAATGCAAGGAATATTTGCATAATTGAAAAAAAAACTGTAATTTTGTAGCCGCAATCAAAAAACTAATACTATATGCAACTTAAGAAATCACTTGAGGCCAGCTTGGAAGATAAGAAACTAACCTACGTTCTCGTAGGTCTGGTTTTCGTGCTGAGCGTTTGTTACGTCGCTTTTGAGTGGACGGAAAAAGAAGTTACAAAGTACGAGGTTACTGACATGGAATTTGCCTTTGAAGAGGAATTGGACATTCAGCAAACCCAACAGGAGACGACACCTCCTCCCCCACCCCCTCCAGTCAAAGAAGTGGAAGTCCTGAACGTTGTAGAAGATGACGTTGAGACGGAAACGATTGAGATTAGTTCTGAGGACAATGATGCCGATACGGTAGTTATTGCACCTCCCGTTCAAGTAGAAGAAGAGGAAGAAGAGGTTGTCTTCGTTATCGTAGAGACCATGCCGGAGTTCCCCGGTGGACAACAAGCCTTGTTCAAGTACTTGAGCGAGAACGTTAAATATCCCGCTATTGCCCAAGAGAACGGCATCCAAGGTCGTGTCATCTGCCAGTTCGTGGTAAATAAAGATGGTGCCATCGTGGATGTAGAAGTCGTTCGCTCCGGCGGTGATCCTTCGTTGGACAAAGAGGCGATTCGCGTTATCAAGTCTATGCCTAAATGGAAACCCGGTAAACAACGCGGTAAGGCTGTTCGTGTTAAATACACTGTGCCTGTTAACTTCCGCTTACAATAATTGTGGTTTTAAGTACTACAGACATTACGTACTGCAAGAATGTCGGTTCCAAACGAGCCGACATTCTTCGTAAAGAGCTGGGGATTGAGACAGCTCTTGATATGGTGCGCTATTATCCTTACAAGTACGTTGACTACAGTCGGTTTTGGATGATTCACGAGATTGAGAGCGAGGATGTGGATGTACAGATTAAAGGGCAGATTCTCGAATACCACACCATCGGTGTAGGCAAGACCCAACGACTAAGTGCTACCTTTACGGATGGGCGGCACAATATCGAACTGGTATGGTTTGCCAAAGTGCAATATATCAAACTCAACCTCAACACGCCCTACCTATTACGGGGCAAACCGACCCGTTTCAATCATGAGTGGAACATCCCCCACCCCGACCTTATTCCTCTAAGCAAAGTCACGCCGGACATGGTGAACGGGCTCCAACCCGAGTACAACACCACCGAGGCAATGAAACGTGTGGGACTCAATTCCAAAGGAATACGGAATATCCTATTAGGGCTTCTGCCCGACTTACGGCAGGGGCTGCCCGACACGTTAGGAATGGATATAGTGCAGCAATACCATTTGATGGGACTGACGGAGGCGCTAATCAATATTCATTTCCCAAAGGATTTAGCCGCTATGCAGAAAGCCAAAGAACGGCTGAAGTTTGAAGAACTATTCTATATCCAGCTCCAGATCCTGCGACAAGCCAAGAAACGCGAACAAAACGCGGGGTATCTGATGCCCATCGTAGGTCGAAACTTCAACTATTTCTTCCGGCAATGTCTGCCTTTTGAGTTGACGAACGCCCAAAAACGGGTGGTTCACGAGATTCACGCAGACCTGCAATCGGGCAAACAGATGAACCGTCTGCTGCAAGGCGATGTAGGTTCGGGTAAGACCCTCGTGGCGTTACTCAGTTGCTTGCTTGCCGTCGATAACGGCTACCAAACCTGTATCATGGCACCAACCGAGATTCTTGCTACGCAGCATTTCCACAACATCACGAAGATGTTAAAGGACACGCCCGTCCGCGTGGAACTGCTCACCGGCAGTACCACCAAAGCGCAACGCGTTCCGCTTCACGAAGGCTTACGCTCGGGGGCTATACAGATACTCATCGGCACACACGCCCTCATTGAGGACGAGGTACAGTTTGCCAACTTGGGTCTGGTTGTCGTGGATGAGCAACACCGTTTTGGAGTGGCTCAACGTGCCAAACTATGGACTAAGAACGAGAATCCGCCTCACGTACTGGTCATGACCGCCACACCTATTCCGAGGACGCTCGCCATGACGTTCTATGGCGATTTAGATAGCAGTGTGATAGACGAGTTACCTCCCGGACGCAAACCTATCTACACCCTTCACTACTCTATCAATCGTATCCAATCGGTCTATCAGTTCATTCGCGAACAAGTGACGCAAGGACACCAGATATACGTCGTTTATCCGCTCATCAAAGAGAACGAAAAACTCGACTTGCTTGACTTACAGAACGGCTACAACACCCTTTGCGAAGCCTTCCCCGACTATCGTATCTCGATGGTACACGGACAGATGAAGCCCAAGGACAAAGAGGAACAGATGCAGCGGTTCATGCAAGGGCAGACACAGATCTTAGTGGCTACCACCGTGATCGAAGTTGGAGTCGATGTGCCCAACGCCAGCGTGATGATCATCGAGAACGCCGAGCGATTTGGTCTCAGTCAGTTGCACCAACTGCGTGGACGCGTAGGACGCGGAGCCGAGCAGAGTTTCTGCCTTTTGCTCACGGGCATAGAAATCAGTAAGGAGACGCGCAAGCGCATGGAAATCATGGTTGCCACGAATAACGGGTTTAAGATTGCGGAAGCCGACTTACAACTGCGCGGACCCGGTGACTTCGAGGGTACACAACAATCCGGTTTACCGTTTGAGCTCAAGATTGCTTCCCTCGCCATGGATGGGCAGATATTAGAAATAGCCCGCCAAGCGGCTAAGGCTATTTTAGATAAAGATCCTCTATTAGAAGACTCTTTCCATCGTATCTACAAGGAACAACTCAACCGCCTGCGTCAGACGCAAGCGGTGAATTGGAGCGAGATTTCGTAACTATACGGTAGCCTCGATGTTCCACATAAACGCGCGAACACCAATCTCCTCATTACGCATATCCAGTTTCTTGACGGACTCTAACAGGTCCTTCACTTTGTCGTCTTCAACAATGGTGATGACGCAACTGTTCATCTCCGGCCAAGCGTGCGTGCCACGATGGGGAACGCCCCCATTCGTGCCACGACCTTGTACTTGTTCAAAGAACGTAAATCCTTGTATATTAAGGGTATCAAGCATATATTCGACACGCTCCGTGTCCGCCTGATTAAAAACAATCATTACACTTTTCATACTATTTCACTTTAATATCCATAAAGATAAACTTCTCACGGAGTTTGCGCAATTTCGTTGCCTCGTCCTCTTTCGTGATAGCGCCATACATCACCGGTACGATATACAGCGTCAAGAACGTCGATACCGTCAAACCACCGATAACTACGATACCAAGCGGTTGCCACATCTCTGCACCCTCACCGTTACTTACTGCCATCGGCACCATACCAAGGATGGTGGTGAATGCCGTCATCAGCACAGGACGGATACGGCTCTTACCCGAAACCATAATCGCCTCATTTAATGGTAGATTACGTTCTCGCATGAGATTGATATAATCGACAAGCACAATACCGTTCTTCACCACAATACCTGCCAAGAGTACCAAGCCCATCGCTCCTACCATATCCAACGAGCGACCTGTCAGCCAAAGAGCTATCAGCACACCTGAAATGGCGAAAGGTATAGCGAACATAATGATTCCCGGATACGAGAAGGACTCAAACTGCGAAGCCATCACGATATAAACGAGTAGGATAATCAGTAACGCCAACATTCCCATATTGCCGAAAGTCTCTTGCTGCGTCTCGAATGTACCTGCCAAACGGTAGGAATATCCTGTCGGAAAATCAAGTTCCGGCATCACTTTCGTTTCCAGTTCGTTAGCGAGTTCACCCAACGAGATATCATACGGATAGACGTGAACCGTCACAATACGTTGACGAGCCTTACGCTCAATCGTAGGCGGAGCCCAATACTCACCCACAGAAGCCACCTCACTAAGTTTAACCTTCCCACCCGTAGCCGTAGGCAACGAGAAATCAAGAATATCGGAAATAGAGTTACGGTTCTCCTCTTTGAGACGGACAAGGATATCGTACTCCGAGCCATCCTCTTTGAGGTAACCACTGTTCATACCGTTCACGCGGTTACGCAGATAGGTAGAGATAGTAGCCGAAGTCAGTCCCAAGCGGGAAGCTTTCTCCTTGTCAACCGTGATATTGATTTCCGGTCGGTCGTCCTCACGACTTACGTTCACGTCACGTGCGCCGGGCAGTTGGGAAGCCAAGTATTTGCACTTCTCTGCCAAAGCAGAAGTAGAAGCAAAGTCGTAACCGTAGATTTCTACATCCACTGTTTGAGCTCCACCACCACCCATACCGCTACCGGTATTAGCTTGATACTCGGTGATCTCGGGATAACGGGCCATCTCTTGACGCAGCACCTCCGCAATCTCAAAGATTGAACGGTCACGCTCCCATTTCTTGTTACAACGAATGGTCATCGAAATCTTATTGTTCATCGTTGACGAGAACAAGGCCGAGATAGATGCATCATCGTTCGAACCGGCAGAAGTGTTGATCAGCTGAATCTCAGGGCATAACTCGTAGAAACGTGCCTCCAGTTTGCGAGCCGTCTTCAAGGTCTGCTCGATACGCGTACCACGTTGCAGTTGTACCGTCACCGACAAACGACCGTTATCTTGCGGTTTCATGAAGTCGAAACCAATCTTACCCATGAACAACGGCATCAGCGAAGCCACAAAGAAAGCACCTAAGATCACGAACGTTAATGCTTTGTGTTTGAGGCACCAACCCAGCGAACGGGAATAAGCGTCATCAATCTTATCGAGCATAGCTACCACCGTACGGTCGTACCAAGTGTTCTTACCTGCCTCATCATCAATGAGGTTACCATTCTCATCTACATGCACTTTCTTCGGTTTGAGCAGTTTAGAGGCGAGCATAGGCGTGAGCGTGATAGCCACCACGGTAGAGGTACAGCATACAATCGTCACAATCCAACCTAACTCATGGAACATCACACCGGCTTGACCATTGATCATCGTCAGCGGAACGAATACCACCACAAGCACTAAGGTCGTTGCGATAACGGATACCCACACCTCATTGGTCGCGTAGATAGCCGCCTCACGCGGGTTCTCACCACGCTCCACGTGCTTGGTGATGTTCTCCAACACCACAATCGCATCATCCACCACCATACCGATAGCAATCGTCAACGAGCAAAGCGAGATGATATTGATGGACGAATCCACGAGTTTGAGGTAAGCAAACGCCACAATCAGCGAGATTGGAATAGTGAGCGAGATGATAATCGTTGCGCGCCAGCGTCCAAGGAAGAACAGTACCACGAGTACCACGAACAGCAACGCATAGAGCACCGATTCCTCCAACGAGTTGATGGAGTTGCGGATGTTCTCGGACGACTCGTAGATCTTCTCAATCTTAATATCCGAAGGAATCTGTTTCTGTATCTTCTCCAACTCTTTCTTCACGTTTTCGCAGACTTTAACGGTGTTAGCACCCGTCTGTTTAGCTATAATCAGACGCACCGACTCACGTCCATTCGTCTTCTCGTCCAGACTAAGGTCCTTAATCGTATCGCGCACGGTGGCGATATCGCGAATGAAGACGGGTTGTCCTTTCGGAGTGATAGTCACCATCAAATCGCGTATCTCACGACTATCCACGAACTCCGACCTAACCTGCATCTGGTATTGCTCCTTCACCATCTTCACCGTACCCGAACTGAGGTTGAGGTTGTTCGCACTAACCACCTGACCTATCTGCTCCAGACTCAGACCGTACGCGTCCAGTTTCTGCTGGTCGCAATCCACATACACGTAGCGTTCGGGCGAACCGGACAAGGACACGTTACCGATACCGTCAATGTGACTGAGCTGAGGCACAATCTCATCGTTGAGTAACTTATCCAAACCGGCATAACTCTCGTCCGCCGTAAACGAGTATTGGGCGATAGGCATCGAAGACGTGGAGAACTTAAAGATCACCGGCGTTCCGCAGTTATCGGGCAGCCTGTCTTTGGTCATATCCACGAACGATCGTATATCGTTCACCGCCTCATCAATATCTTCACCCCACTCTAACTCCATCGTCACCATCGAGATATTATCCTTCGATTGGGAAGTCAAGTGTTTCAAGTGATCGACAGAGTTCAAAGCGTTCTCTAACACTTTCGTCACATTCGTCTCCATCTCGGACGCAGAAGCACCCGGATAGGTGGTCATCACCGTCACATACGGTGGATCCATTTCAGGGAACTGGTCAATAGGCAGCTGTGTGAAGCTGTACAGACCAATCACGATAACCGCCACAAAGATAAGGGCTGTCGTTACCGGTTTTTGTATCGCTGTTTTATAAATAGCCATAAACTTTCAACTTTAAACTTTAAACTTTTAAACTACTCTCAACTAGTCCAACGGGTGTACACTCTAAACTCTCAACTACTCAACAACGTTGAGCTTCACTCCATCCACCAATTTATGTTGTCCCACGTGTACATACTCCGCACCCGGCACAATCTCCGGAGCGATAATCTCGATATCCTCATCAACACGTTGACCAAGGGTCACGCCTACGCGTTGCGCGCGCCCGTTATTATTAAGGA
>JAKSNE010000049.1 GCA_024400135.1 Paludibacteraceae bacterium | reverse complement strand
CGAACTACCTCAGTAACCTCTGCGAGAAAGTGTATCTGATTGTGCGCAAGCCCTACCTGCGTGCCTCGAAGATTATGCAAGACCGCGTGATGAACAACCCGAAGATAGAGGTGCTGTTTGAGCACAACACGTTGCGCTTGACGGGCGAAGATCGGGTAGAGGGTGCCGACCTCGTTTACAAGAAAGGTGAACCCGAGGAAGAGATACGGCATATCGCTATCAATGGTTTCTTCCTTGCTATTGGGCACAAACCGAATACGGACTTGTTTAAGGACTATATCGAACTTAACGAAGAGGGGTATATCGTGGTAAAGGGCGATAGCCAAGCTACGAACGTGCCGGGCGTGTTTGCCGCAGGCGACTGCGCTGACCCGCACTACCGCCAAGCTATCGTCGCTGCCGGCAGTGGGTGCAAGGCGGCGATTGAGGCGGATCGATATTTGCAGGGGTAGGGGAGTAGGATTTATCTCTCACAGATTTCACAGATGCCGCAGATGATGTATAATTTATTATTTCTTTTTATTTTCGTTACGTTATCGTGAGCAAGCTCCCATAACCTAACAAAAACTAAAAAGTAAAAGGAAGGCTTCATCGGCAGAGCCGACATCACCTTCCACGCTGTGCAAAACACATCGTAATAATAAATTATTGGAGAAGATATTACACAGATGATTAATGATTATTGTTTAGTGCTTATTGCTTAGCGTAAATGTTCTGTGAAATGAACCTATAAATAATTTTTATTATTAAGTGTGCGTTAAAGCACACCGCAGTGTAGCAAAGCGGAACTGCGCCTACTATTGATTTATTTATTGGACATGGAAGTTTACTTACAGGGACAGAAATAAAGAAATAGGAGGAATAATAAAAGAATCCGTGTAATCTGTGGAATCTGTGAGAGACAAAAACAGGTGGAGAGAAAAAAAGGAGTTCTCCTTTGCAGTCGAACTCCTTCGTGGTACCTCTTGGAGTTGAACCAAGGACACATGGATTTTCAGTCCATTGCTCTACCACCTGAGCTAAGGTACCTTTCGCAAAATCGCCCTTTTTGAGCGAAAGCGGATGCAAAAGTACTACATTTTTTTGATATACACAAATTTTTTTGCAAAAAAATACAAAATTTTCGCTTTTTTTCATGAATTTGCAGATAATTGCCACCGCACATAACGGATTTACCGATAAATTTGGTATCCCTCGCCAGTCTCGTCCCGACTCCCAAATCGAGACGCGCATCGTCTTCGAACCCGCTTTTCGCGACGAAAACCTCTTGCGTGGGATAGAAGGTTACTCCCACCTATGGCTGTTGTGGGAGTTCCACGGAGTGGAACGACCGGCTGCGCCTGAAAGACCGCTATCGCTGCAAGACCGCTACGCTGAAAGACCGCCTTCGGCTGAAAGGTTATGGAAGGCGACGGTGAGACCACCGAGATTGGGAGGAAATACGCGAATGGGGGTGTTCGCTACGCGTTCGCCCTTCCGCCCTAATCCGATAGGACTGACTTCGGTCGAGTTACTGCGCATTGAGAAGACGAGCGACGGACCGGTGTTGGTCGTTCGAGGAGCGGACCTGATGGACGGCACACCAATCTACGATATCAAACCCTATCTAAGTTATTCCGATAGCCATCCCGAGGCGCGAAACGGATTTGGAGAGGAGACGAAGGACTATAAGTTGAGAGTTGAGAGTGTAGAGTGTAGAGTAGTTGCGCCTGACGGCGGTAGTTTAGAGTTAACAAGTTGTCCAATTAAGGAGATAGAGGAGATTTTGAGTCAAGACCCAAGACCGGCGTATCAGGACGATCCCGAGAGGGTGTATAAACTCGATTATGCCGGATGGCACGTAGAGTTCCGGGTGGAAAGGGATACCGTGTATGTTGAGAGTTTAGAGTGTACGCCTTTGGGGCTAGTTTAGAGTGTAGAGAAGCCGTATAGTTTAAAAGTTTAAAGTAGAATAGACAAATATTGGTTAAAAAAGTGGAATATATTTGCATATTCCATTTTTTTTTCGTACCTTTGCAGCCGTATTTTGCAAATAGTGCGCACATAAATATAAAATCTAAATAATATGAAGAAGTTTTTCTTAGTAGTTTTTTCCGTTTGCTTGAGCGTTAGCGCTTGGGCGGGATATGGTATCTTAGTTAACGATTGTCAGTATTATGCCGGAACGCAGAACCCGAGTCCGGGTGACCCATCATTCCAAGAATATATGTGTTTGGGCCTGCACCTGAATAGTGGTGACGCGTTGTGTCTTTACGACGATTCGAATGGTGGTAAGTGGGCTGTGGATTTAGATGGCGCTTCGGACAAAGCGTTTACTAAAAACGGTTCGTCCTACTCCTGCTCAACCACTGGCGTTTACGACTTTTATATCAAACTCAAATACCAAGCCGACCAACT
This sequence comes from Paludibacteraceae bacterium, assembly GCA_024400135.1. GTDB lineage: Bacteria > Bacteroidota > Bacteroidia > Bacteroidales > Paludibacteraceae > Colicola. The sequence goes on along the minus strand of JAKSNE010000049.1, from coordinate 4,723 downwards.
CTATATCGGTAAGGGTTCCGGTAACGCTACCCCGACGGATATCTGTACATTCACACCGTGTATCGCCGGAAATGGCGTAGAGGGCAATCCTTGGTGCTGCGGATTAAAATGGGACGAGAAAGGCTGTCCACTGACGGAGGGCAGTATCTCCTACACCGCTCTTCCTACCGGTACATACGAGTTTAAGATTACCGACGGCACATGGAATCGGAGTTGGGGTGGAAGCGATGTTGATGCTGCTGCCAGTACGCCCGGTTATGCCACTACGGCGGACGGGAACGTAACGTTTAAGATTAGTCAACCTGCAAACATAACGATTACTTTTGCGAACAATAAGATCACGCTCACCAGTTCTGTTCCTTTCGAGCATGTGTGGACGGGTTCTGTTCCTGCGGAGTGCCCATGGGTAATGCTGCAAGGGTTCTACTACGACTCTTATACCGTAGATCCCGAGAAAAAGAACGGTACCGAACTCTATGGCGATACGCGTTGGACGACGCTCACCAAGAAAGCGGGCGAGATAGGTTCGTACTTTGACCTTGTATGGTTACCGCCATCAAGTTATGCTTCGGGTACGGGTTATCACCCCAGACAATTCAGCAACCAAAACTCCGATTGGGGTTCTCGCGCGGAGTTGGAGACACTGATTAAAGCGTTCCACAATGCCGGAACACGCGTGATAGCGGATATCGTCATCAACCATATCGAGGCGATGGCGAGTTGGTGCGACTTCTCGGTACAGAACTTCGCCGAATATGGCACCTTTGAGCCTGACGGCAGTTGGATATGCAACACCGACGAGATGAACTGGCCCGAATATAAAGCCGATACCCTTGCCGGTGAGTGTTGGGGAACAGCTACCGGTAATAAAGATGACGGAGAAAACTGGGAAGGGGCTCGCGACTGGAGTCACGATATGCCGAAGGTACAGAAGATGTTCAAGGCTTATCTACAATGGCTGCGCAATGCTATCGGCTACGACGGCTGGCGTTACGATAAGGGCGACGGCTACAACAACTGGCACATGTGGAACTACAACAACGCTTCGCAACCCGAGTTTGCGGTAATGGAGTGCTGGAAGGGGAATAACGACATTAAGCGTCACATTGACGATGGTAAGAAGGATATCTTAGCTTTCGACTTCCAAGCGATGTATCACGTGTTCAAAGGCGAAAACGGTATCCACGGCAACCACTACGGCAACTGCGGTATCAACGGTAAGATGGACTACGGCGATGGTGCCGGTCTGATTCACGAAGGCTACCAACGCAACGCTTGTACGTTCGTTGAGAACCACGACATGTTCCTGCGCAATGACCAGGAGTTTGGTGGTTATAGTAACTCAATGAAACCCGAACTAAAAGACCGCCTCTTGGCTGCGAATGCGTATCTGCTTTCGATGCCCGGTGTGCCTTGCGTGTTCTATCCGCATTGGTATCAATATACGGACGAGATCAATCAGATGATCAATGCTCGTCACGTGGCAGGCGTTCACTCCGAGAGCGAAGTGAAAGAAGAAGAGGTTGCCGATGGTGGTTATAAAGCCACGGTAGTCGGAAAGAACGGCTATCTGATTGTCACCTTAGGCGACAAGACGATACAAGAGGCGACGGGTAGTAACAAATGGCTTGCCGAGAATGGTTACGAGAAACTCGCCAGTGGCAAGAGTTACGCTCTTTGGGTAGCACATAAACAGGATGTAGCCGGTCGTTTGGTGGCTACGCCCGAGTGCGCCTTTGAGGATGCAGAGAAGGGTATCAAAATCGGCATGAAAGCCGTAGGTGGTACGGGTACATCGAAGATTTATTATACGTTGGACGGCAGCGAACCTACTACGAGTTCGACCGTTTATGCGGATTCTATCCAAGTGACCGAGACCACTACCGTTCGTGCTATCGTGGTAAACGGAAGTGCTAAATCGCAAATCTACACTTACACTTACACCTATCGCGAGCCGCTGAAACACGGTATTCGCGTTTATTTCGACAAACCTGCTGAATGGGATAAAGTCTATATCTATGCTTGGGTTCCGGGTGTGGATAGTACCGGTGCTGCCACGTCCACGAATATCATGGGCGCTTACCCGGGTCAACGTATCTATCGTAATAGCGAAGGCTGGTATATGTACGAGTTTGACCAGAGTATGGATAGCGTCCATTTCTGCATCAATTCGGGTGACGACTGCGGCTCGCTCAATGTGCGTTCCAACGACTTAGTGATTGACTACGATGCTTATTACGAGTGGGAAAGCGGTTTTGAAGCCGAAGATAAGCACGAGATTAAGTTAGACGAGCCCAAAGACCTCAATCCCGACTTTGAGTTAGAACTCAGTCCGGAGACCTGCTATTTCCGTGATAAGACCGAAGGTCTGAAAGTGAAGATGACGGTCTTGGGTAAACCCGGAGCGATGATCTATTACTCTACGGACGGTAGTGACCCTGCTACTTGTGCTGAGCCTGCGGCAGACGAGATTGAACTGACTATTAACGAGACGAGTACGGTACAAGCCTACGCCTTCGATTTGAGCACGCAGACGAAGACCGAGACCAAGACCGCCGTCTATACCTACAAAGAGCCGCAGACTACCGCTCTGACCGTTCGGTTTATCAAACCGCACGATTGGGCAGAGTGCTGTTTATACGCTTTCACGCGTGTGAAGGTGGGCACGAAGTTCAAAGACACCGCTTATCCTTTGAATGGAGACAAGAAAAACACGAAATGGCCCGGTATGAAATGGACCACCTTTGAGACGCAAATGGATCCGCAGACGGGTGTGTTAGACTCCGTTTACATGTTCACCTTCCCCGAGGACATCAAAGATATCTATGTCATCTTCAACATCGGTAGCAACCGCACGCAGACGCAAGATATCAACCTCATCGAAGACATGTGCTATTATTGGAACAACGATTGCCGCAAAGCCGTTGCTACGGAGACGTGCCTAAAGGACGACCCGGTAGAAGGATTCCAACAACTGAAAGCCAAGTCGAGAGGGATGATGGTTCTTCGCGAAGGACTCATCTACCTTGATACAGAATACGGAACGTTTGATATATTCGGAAGAAAAGTACAATAATGAGAAAGAGTTTATTTATCCTTGCATTGGTATTAGTGGCGGCGCATCTGTCGGCGGCTAAAGTGTATTTCATCAACTCGCCCCATTGGTCGAATGTCTATGCGTATATGTGGACGAATGGCGGAGAGATGTCTTGGCCCGGTAAAGCGATGGGCCGAGAGAGCGGTATCACTTGCTCCAAAGGAGAAGTCTATTCCATTGAGGCAGGAAGTTATACGTACATCATCTTTAGCAATAACGGTTCGCCTCAAACGGCGGACTTGACCATTAATCCGGCTCGTCCGTATTGGTACGAGGAGAATGCGTACGCTTCCATCGACGAGATTGAGCACCCGACACCCGTCAAGTCCGTAGGTGTGCCATCCGAGTCGGAGGACGTGATGTTACAAGGATTCTATTGGGATAGTTATAAAACGAACTCTAAATATGGTTGCACCAAGTGGTCTCAACTAACCCCTCAAGTCGAGGAGTGGGCAAACATCTTCACGCTCGTATGGTTACCGCCTTCGTCTAACTCGTCGGGTGGATTGGGTTATCACCCCACTAAGTTAGGTTCGTTCAACGGTTCGGCTTTAGGAACGAGCGGTTTGTTGGACGACTTGATTGAAGCCCTCCATAATAAAGGTATTCGTGTGATTGCGGATATCGTGATTAACCATATTGCAGGCACAAGCACGTGGTGTAATATAGGCGAACAGTCTTTTGGGACGTACGGCTCTTTCTCTCCCGACATGAGTTGGATCTGCAAGACCGACGAGGTGAACACCGACTCGGGTGCCGGTGCGTGCAAAGGTACGGCTACCGGTGCCGCGGATGATGGTTACGGAACGGACGCTAACTATGGCGCTGCACGCGACTGGGACCACACGAACGTCAAAGTACAAGAGATGTGCAAAGCCTACCTCACGTGGCTGATCAACACCATCCATTACGATGGTTTCCGCTACGACTATAGCAAGGGCTATAACGTGAGCCACGTCAGCGACTATAACCAAGCGGCAGAACCGTATCTGTCCGTATTGGAGTATTGGGATGGCGATAAGAGTACACTCAAGAGCCGTATTGATGGTGCGAAAAAGAACACGATGGTGTTTGACTTTGCTGCTAAATACAGTAACTTCCGCGATGGCATATACAAGAAAAACTACAACAAACTCAAAGGCGAGGGCTTACGCTCGATAGGGTATAGTAAGTATGCCATCACTTTCATCGACAACCACGACACGTTTGCGCGTCCGGAAAACGAAGATGTGGCAGGCAAGAAAGACGGTTCGTCGGTGAACGACAAAGATCTGATGATGCGCTGCAACGCTTATCTGCTCTCGATGCCGGGTATCCCTTGCGTGTTCTATCCGCATTGGGTGACTTATAAGGAAGAGATAGGTCAGATGGTCAAGGCTCGTCGCGCTGCGCGTATCCATAGTGAGAGTGCCGTGAGTGAGGAGTCGTCCACGTCTTCCTACAAAGCCACGGTAACGGGTAAGGGAGGCGGTTCGGTCATCCTCTACCTCGGTACTGCCGCTTCCGAGAATGCGCCTGCCGGATATAAGACCGCTATCAAAGGTTCTACTTATGCTATGTACTATAAGGATGGAAAAGGAGCAGGTTGGGAAGCGGTACCGGCAGAGGCTCCTATACAAGGACGCA
>JAKSNE010000048.1 GCA_024400135.1 Paludibacteraceae bacterium | reverse complement strand
TCGACATCGTCGGCTCATCAATAGCAATCGGTTTGAGGGCTTCGGGGTTCTCGATGTCGCAGATTGTATCGCCAATCTCAAAACCATCAATACCTATCAATGCGCATATATCACCCGATTTCACTTTATCGGTTTTTTGGTGTCCCATACCAATGAACGTGTGCAACTCTTTAATCTTCGTTTTCACCTTACTGCCATCTTTCTTGGCGAGCGTGACCGCCATACCATCTCTCAATGTTCCGCGATGAACACGCCCCACCGCAATACGACCCACATAGGGATTATAGTCTAAGGACGTGATCAGCATCTGAGGCGTACCCTCCAACTCCTCGGGAGCAGGGATATACTCGATGATAGCATCCATCAAGGCGGTGAGATCCGTCGTAGGTTTCTTCCAATCGGTGGACATCCACCCGTTCTTGGCACTGCCAAAAATCGTTTGGAAATCCAATTGGTCTTCGGTGGCATTGAGGTTGACCATAAGGTCAAACACGGCTTCTTGTACTTCGTCCGGACGACAATTTAACTTATCTACCTTGTTGATTACCACAATCGGCTTGAGGTTCATCTCAATGGCTTTTTGTAGCACAAAGCGCGTCTGTGGCATCGGACCCTCGAACGCGTCCACGAGCAGCAGTACACCGTCCGCCATGTTTAGCACACGCTCTACTTCACCTCCGAAATCGGCGTGCCCGGGAGTGTCGATGATATTGATTTTATAACCCTTATAATCGATACTCACGTTCTTGGCGAGGATGGTGATACCGCGTTCGCGTTCGAGTTCATTGTTATCAAGCACTAATTGCCCGGCGGGCTGAGCGGAAAACTCGTTGGCTTCTTTCACCACCTTAGCGGTGTATAACATCTTATCCACCAACGTTGTCTTGCCATGGTCCACGTGGGCAATAATGGCTATGTTTCTAATCTTTTGCATTCTTATCTGCAAGCTTCTTTAGCGTATTACTTCTTAAAATAACGGTTATACAAACCTTCAAATCCTTTACCGTGACGAGCCTCGTCTTTTGCCATCTCATGAACGGTGTCGTGGATAGCGTCTAAGTTAAGCTCTTTGGCGCGTTTAGCGATAGCCAACTTTCCTTCGCAAGCACCAGCTTCGGCCATCATGCGTTTTTCGAGGTTGGTCTTCGTGTCCCAAACCACTTCGCCTAATAACTCAGCGAACTTAGCGCAGTGCTCTGCTTCCTCAAAAGCGTAGCGTTTGAAAGCCTCTGCTACTTCGGGATAACCTTCGCGGTCTGCTTGACGCGACATAGCCAAGTACATACCTACTTCCGTAGCCTCACCAATAAAATGAGCATTCAAGTCTTTCTTCATTTGGTCGTCAGTGTTCTTTGCTACACCAAGCACGTGTTCGCAAGCGAACTCAATACCGCCTTGCGCTACTTCTTTCCATTCTACTACTTGTTTACATTGAGGACAACGCTCAGGAGCTTGTTCTCCTTCAAATACAAACCCACAAATCGGGCATACAAATTTTTTCTTCATAATTCTATAAATTTTAAGTTAATAATCAATCCATCATTTAGCCCTTTGGGCGATCATTTAGCCCGTTAGGGCGGTTCAATTCATCATTTCGCCTCTAGGCGTCTTGCGCCGTCAGAGATCACTACATCAATCACTTGCGGCTTGTGCCCATAACGTTTCTCAAAGGCTGCGGTCACTTTCTCTACGAACGACTGATAGAGGTCGTTGCGAACGAGGTTAATCGTGCAACCGCCAAAACCGCCACCCATGATACGGGAACCGGTAACGCCACACTCCTTGGCGAAGTCGTTAAGGAAGTCCAGTTCCTCGCAACTAACTTCATAATCCTTGCTCAATCCGGCATGGGTGAGGTACATCTGCTTACCAACCTCTTCATAATCGTCGCGTACCAGTGCATCGCAGACGGCGAGCACACGGTCTTTCTCGCCCAACACAAACGTCGCGCGTTGGATATCCTCGGCACTGCAAACCGATTTCACTTCTTGCAGGTCTTCCCACGTGCAGTCACGCAGCGTCTTGATGGTGCGCTCGGGGTGCAGTTTTTGGATAGCCGCAGCCACATTCTCGCAAGAACGACGACGGTCATTATAGGGCGAACCGGCAAGTTCGTGTTTGACGCACGAGTTAACTAACACCAAACGATAACCTTTCGGATGGAAGGGGAAGTATTCGAACTCGCCGCTGTTGCAGTCCAAGCGCATCAACTTACCCTCTTGACCAAAGCACGAAGCAAACTGATCCATGATACCGCAGTTGCAGCCGATATACTTATGCTCGGTTGCCTGTCCGGCGTAAGCCATATCCCAACGACTGAGACCTTCGCCTTCAGCAAACAAGTCGTTCAATCCAAACGCAAAACAACTCTCTAACGCAGCCGATGAGGACATTCCTGCACCAAGAGGAACATTTCCCGAGAAGACCGTATCAAAACCTTGTACCGCCACTCCGCGCTCAATCAGTTCACGACTTACGCCATACACAAAGCGGAAATGCGTTGCCTTAGGACCATTAGGGTCATTCACGTCCCACTGCGCCTCATCATTGAGGTCCACCGCGTAGGCACGAACAGTAGAAGTGCCATTCGGACGGATAGCGGCTAACATTCCTTGTTCTACCGCACCGGGGAAGACGAAACCACCATTATAGTCGGTGTGCTCACCAATAAGGTTAATGCGACCGGGAGCAGCATATACTTGCATCCCATCACCGGGGAAGCGTTGCTTAAAAATGTCAATCAGTTGTTCTTTTGTCATAGTTTTATGATATACAGGGTTGTTGATATTTTTTTCGTTTTGCAGTTTTTCGGCTGCAAAGATACAACTTTTTTTTGATATATGCAAATATAGTTGTGTTTTTTCTGTATTTTAACGAACTTTTTTAGTCGACACTCGGTCGACACTCACTCGACACTCATTCGAGGGTCTCGCTCCCCCTTTCAAGGATTTTGTCAAGGCTACGTAGGGCCTATTATGCTCCGTGGATGCTGCGTAGATGCTGCGCTACACACCTTGCGAGGATAGTGTGTTTTGTACTGTTTTAGCACGTGCAAAGTCAAGCCTACGCAGAGCCTACGGCTGTCCAATGATGCTACGGGGGTGCTATGGGTGATGAAGGCTAAATCAAGCATTTGTCAAGCCTACGTAGGGCCTATTATGCTACGTTATTGCTACGTTAACAGACACGCTTGCGATAGTGCTGACAGCACTGACAGTTCTGACAGTACTTTCTCAATACACACGTACGCGCGGGTGGGGTTTATAAAACAACTGTCAGTACTGTCTGTTGTCAGTCCCGAATTCCTCAACAAAAATCGGACGATGTCAACGTTTTTAGGAAAGTGTCAACGAATTTAGGGAAAGACTTGTTATTTGTAATCGACTGTGTAAATCACGGTTCCGTAATCTCCCATTCCGGAACGGATATAGTGCCCATCAAAGGTATAGACCACCTTTCCGTAGTCACCCATACCTTGCCGGATATAGTGACCATCGTATGTCCAAACCACTTTTCCGTAATCGCCCATACCTTGCCGAATATAGTGCCCATCGTATGTCCAAACGACGGTACTATAAGCATTCATGCCTTGGCGGATATAATGACCATCGTAGGTATATTCCACCGTCCCATAGTCACTCATCCCTTGCCGAACGTAAGCAACGACCTTGGAGGAACTGCTTCCGCCGCTTTCTATGCTGTCGCAACTGCACATCACGGAAAGTATGATGCTCAATAAAATAAAGTTCTTCATTTGCTTAGTTCCTTGATGCCGCTCCTGCCTGTAAGGATGAGAACTTTCTTCCCTTCCTTGTAAATTACATTTCGGTCAATAAGAAAGCCATATAATGAGGAATGGTCAAAATGTTTCTTGATTGACCAATATTATAATCACCTATTTTGATGGCTTGTTGCACATGGTATTTGTCGGGATTCTGCAATACTGTTTTCATCGATTTGGCATTTCCATTTACGGCTTTGCATTCAACAGGGACACACTCTCCACAATAGCGAATCAAAAAGTCCAGTTCCACGCCTCCATTTTTGTGGTAATAGTATAATTTGCGTCCCATTTTACCAAATATATCTGCCAAGAGGTTTTCAAAGATGGCTCCTTTGTAAGTATATAACTCTCCCTGAGCAATACTCCACGCAGTTCCTTCCTCTAACATACTGACAAATAATCCTGTATCTGCCATATAAACCTTAAATTCGCTTCGAATGGCATTCCCGTCCAAGGGCAATTCGGTTATTTCCGTATTGTAACAACGACGAATAATTCCGGCATCCTCTATCCATTGCAAACTCCCGATATAGTCTTTTCCACGAGCATTTTTACGAATAGAAGTATAGGTAAATTTTTTGTATTCTCGACTTAATTGAGCAGGGATACTATCAAAACATTCACGTATTCTGGGTCGATCTACTAAAGGTGCATATTTGACCATATCGCTTTGATAATCTGCAATTATATTATGCTGAACAGTTGCCACCTCTTGCATATCATTTGTTTCGAAGAATGTACGTATCGCTGCGGGCATACCGCCAACAATAGCATATTGCTGCATCAATTCGCGCATACGCTGATGAATGGCAGGTTCTACGGGAGTCTTTTCTTTGAGATGTTGGCGTAGCAGGTCAATATGTTCATCTGTAAATCCGTTTGCCCATAGCCACTCTTCAAAGTCCATTGGACACATATTTATTATCTGCTCGTATCCAACAGGAATGGGTGCATTATCTTCTATTTGTTGTTCTTGTTCTGTCTTATAACCATTTACCCCAAGCAATGAACCAGTACACATTACATCATATCGTCCATCAATACTAAAAAACTTTAGTGATGTGCGAGCACGAGGACAATCCTGTATCTCATCCAAAATTAGACAAGTTTCCTCCGCGACAAATTTGGCATTTTCCACCCCGCTCATGGTAATACTTCGTGTCAATTTATCCACATCTAACGAGCCATCAAATATGGTTTTCAGTTCGGGGTGTTTGAAAAAATCCAGATACACTACATACTTATAATGTTCTTCTGCAAATTTCCGAACAGAATATGTCTTACCACACTGACGGCATCCTTTCACAACAATAGGATGGTGTTGTGACTTATTTTTCCATGCCTCAAAAATGGAATCAATCTTACGTTTAAATGGTGTGTTTTGCATTTTATGGGCGAGTTTTGTTTATTTGTAACACATTTTAATACCGACTTTCCTTTGTTTATCTTGTCAGTTCTTGGTACATTTCGAGGAGGCGGGCGACGCATTCGGATTCGGTCATCTTGGTACTGAAACCATACGCAGCCATGACTGCCTTGTCATTTTCTTGGTGGGCTTTTACCAATTCTGGTGGCATTGAAACCTCACCATATAGTTCGGCTAAACTGCAATCGGGATATAAGGCACGCGCATCTAATATCGCTTGCGCTGTCTGCTCTATCTTGGCTTTTTGCACTTCTGTCGGTTTAGGCCAAGGAAAATCATAATATACTGCTGGAGAATAACGATACCGCATTTCTAATCGTCCACAAACCACACGCATCCATGACATATGGACATTGGAAGTCAACAAACCGAACATATAAATAGACGCATCGGCTATCATTTGATTAGCATCACCACAAATCACATCGGCATTCATATATCCTATCGGAATATATCGCCGAGTTTCCGATGAATGCCGTGGAATAATTAAATAATTTGTTTCGGGTTGTCTGATCTGCGTAAAGAGCATAGGAATATCAGCATCGCGCTTAACAGACGCTGTCGGACTTGCCAGACGCATTTCCCGTACTGCCTTTAATCGGTCCGTTATTTCAGGAATATGACTATATAATGTTGGAGATACGCCTTTTAGCCAAAGGCAATAGCGTTTCTTGTTATTGATAAACTCTTCTGCTCCAACAAATTGTTTTACAAACTGTTGTGTTGTAGGATATTTAGCAATTAAGGCATTTTTTTCATCCTCTGTAAGAAATAAATTTCCACCATCAGTTGGTTGGCTACCTTTGGTCATTTCGGGCAATCCTTTGGGTGCTTTGCTTCGACTTTGGACAAATACATTCGGAGCATCTAATAAATATCCATTGATGTTTTGACATTGTTTGTAAGTACCATCGGAATTATAAAGTCGCCTTTCTTTTGTTCCAATAGTAGAAAAGCCAACTATTACACAATGAACATGGGCTTTCAAACTGCTTTCGCTATCCCATTGGAAAGTAGGCCATGCAAAATCTATGGTTATATGTTTCTTTTCAAACAAAGGTTGCCACATTGCTATGACAGATTCTCCTTGACATATTGAATTAGTAGAAACTAATGCAGCACGAATAGATGTACCCTGCATGTAGTCTGCTGCCTTCTTGTACCATGCACATACATAATCCAATTTTCCATAATTGCTATCTGCGATATCTGCATAAAGCACATCCATATCTTGTTGCTGGTCAAGTGTTCTATGTTGATGTCCTACAAACGGCGGATTACCCATGATATAATTAAGATTTTCGGGGGCGATGACTTCCGACCAATCGAGACGAAGGGCGTTGCCTTCGTGGATATTATGGTAGGTCTTAAGCGGCAGCGGGTCCACCTCAAAGGTTGCGATACGTTCCGTCTCTCGTAACATTTGTAATTCGGCAATCCACAAAGCCGTGGTCGCTACACTAACGGCAAAATCGTTAATCTCAATACCATAGAACTGATGAATAGACACTTTGACAGGGTTTTTGAAATCGCCCATCACCATCTGAGGTCCTTGCAATTTGCTGATGACCTTGTTCTCCAAACGGCGCAGGCTGACATACGTTTCTGTCAAGAAATTGCCACTACCGCAAGCCGGATCAAAGAATGTGAGCGAAGCCAACTTATCTTGGAAGGCTTGCAGGTCTTTCTTCGTTGTACAAGCGTCAAACTCGTGCCCTAACTGATTGAGGAAAAGCGGGTCAATGACCTTGTGGATGTTCTCAATACTGGTATAGTGCATTCCGCCACTACGGCGCGTCTCGGGGTTCAACGTACTCTCAAAGACCGCACCAAAGATAGTGGGCGAGATCTCACTCCAATCGAAGTCCTCACTCGCCTTGGCAAGGAGAAGGTTCTTTATCTCATCGGTAAACTGCGGTATCTCGATATTCTCATTGCTAAACAAGCCGCCATTGACATAAGGGAAGACTTTGAGGTCGTCCGCAAGGTAGGGATCACGGTTTTCGGGCTTGGTATCCATGACCTTGAACAGGTCAATAAGAGCGCGCCTGATGTCCTTAGCCGGATATTGCGCGAGGTAATCGTGGAACTCGTTTTT
>JAKSNE010000047.1 GCA_024400135.1 Paludibacteraceae bacterium | reverse complement strand
ATTCCACCCTGTTTATGAGACATAAACCCATACCAGCGTGAAATTCGGCTGCAAAATTACTACTTTTTTTTGATATATGCAAGAAAAAAATGCACTTTTGTTGCCAAAAATGCATTTCTAAGACTTTTTTCCCTATTTTTCCGTCAGTGGGTGACGGGCATTTTACGTCTGCTGGACGATATCAAAATCCCCTATAGGGGTTATAAGTGCTCTAAAATACTCTCTTTCCCCATCTCCATCTTTGAGAAGGCAAAGAGTTTCTTACCTAAATCCTTAATCGAGGCTCCTATATGATAAACAGTATCATCAATAATCAAGAACCTGTCGTGAATGTTCTTCGTCTGTTTAACCTCTATGGGGCGATATTGAGCGTTGTGTTTCTTTATGTCCAGTTGTGTTGTCTTGTTCATAGATTGCGTATAGATGGTGGCTTGCACACCTTGCGCGCGTTTATCTAATAAGGTGAAGACTGTTTCATCAATATAGTTATCTATCAAAACAATAGACTTTGTGGCAGACTTGACCAAATCCGAAGCAAAGACGTATGCATCAAAAATCTGACCGTTATAGAAGATACCTTCCATCGGTGGTAACGAGGTGCGAACAAAGAAGTCTATCTTATCTTGATGTTCTGCTAATATACGCCCTTGTTGTGCGAATCCTCTATCAACCTTTTCTTCCAACGCCAACAACCGTTGGTTTACAACATAGCCGCGGAGCATATAGTCCTTCAAAATTCTGTTTGCCCATTGGCGGAAACGAGTACCAGCAACCGATTTAACACGATAGCCTACAGAGATAATCACATCTAATGAATATAATGTAGTCTCATATTGTTGATCACCTTCAGTACCCATGTGTGCAAATTTTGCACATGTGATATCTTGACTCAATTCTTGCTCTGTGTAGATATTGCGAATATGTTTTGTTATTACAGACCGGTCACGCTGAAATAAGGTCGCCATTTGTTCTTGGCTGAGCCAAACAGTATCGTTTTCTACGCGAACTTCTAACTTGGTCAATTCGTTCGGCTGATAGAGTACTATCTCATTTTGTTTATCCATATTCGTTTTTCTGTATATTCCCCTCTTTTCCGTCGGTGAGTGACGAGCAGGTTACGTCTGCCGGACGGTACACCTAAAAAATAGATGTTATAATTTTGTCAATAACTTTGTTTAAGCAATTAAACGTGCAGCATTAACTTGAGACGTATATAAAGCCGCCTCTTTTTCTTCTTTAGCAGTCCATTGACTTGATTCATGGATTGTGAAAAATCCGGACGCTAAAAGTAATTGTAACATGTCAACCGCTTGGCGGTTGTCATTGTTGTAACTCATTGTAATAGAAGCACTCATATTAATGTTTTATCGTGTTTTGCAGTTTCACGCTGCAAAGGTACGGATTTTTTTTGATATATGCAAATTTATTTGCAATTTTTATCGCGACGCTCGGATATCAAACTAAAATCTATAGATGACAAGTGCGTAGTCGTTCGAGGAAATGGGACATATCCGTGCCGGCTTGACCCATGAGGGACATGGCCTTTATGGTAGAGTTTAGAGTGTAGAGTTTAGAGTTTAGAGTAGCCGTATGGTTTAATAGTTTAGAAGTTAAATGGGCAGCAATAATGGCGGAGGCAACACAACCCGTGCCGGTGGTGAGTGCCATCTGAGGTGAACCTAAGGCGACAGAGGCAGTGTGCGTGCCGTCGGTGATATAATCCGTAGGACCGGAGATAACAATGACCGCCTCCGTTTGGAGAGCCAAATCGTCGGCGATTGAGTTTAGAGTGTACGCCTTGGGGGCTAGTTTAGAGTTGAGAGTAGTTTTTAAGTTATTAAGTTGAGAGTTTAGTGGCGTGTCTAAACCGGTGCCGAGGATTTGATTGGTGGCGAGAGCCAGGATCTCGGAGGCATTGCCTTTGATGACCGTCGGATGAACCTTGGCAATGAGTTCTTGCGCCATCTGCAAACGATAATGGGTGGCATTAACCCCAACCGGGTCAAGAACGATGGGTTTACCGAGTTCGTGCATTCGTTTGCCCGCTGCCAACATCGTGGCAAACTGCTCCTTAGATGGTGTCCCGATATTCAACACCAACGCATCCGCTATCTGACATAGGTCCTCGACTTCTTCGATGGCAGAGGACATAATCGGCGAAGCGCCGATAGCCAGCAGTGCGTTCGCAACGAAATTAGCGCTGACATAATTGGTGATGCAGTAGATTATGGGCATTGTTAGTTTAGAGTTGACGCCCTTTGGGCTAGTGTAGAGTTTAGAGAAGCCGCCTAGTTTAGAGTTTAAAGTTTATAGAGGAAACTGATGTACCAGCCCCACTCCCACATTTGCTGGTTAGGGCAGGCTTTGGTGCGAACCATGTTATTTAGTCCAAAATCGTAGCCTCCTTGTAGGCGGAACTTATCCCACTCCAAACCAGCACCCAATCCCATCTGGATATTCGCACGCCATAGTTCAGACGCATAGCGATCGTAACTCTCGGTGTGGATACCCAAGGTTTGGCATTGCGCTGCGGTCTTGTCAGAGAGGTTGGCTTTGACCTTATCGGTCATTGCCAAACCAATCTGCAATTGGGGACCGCCATAGAAGAGGAGGTTGAGTTTTTTCCAAAGCGGGATAGTGTAGGTAACACGCATCGGAATAACGAAGTTGTGCTCCAAGAGGGTGTTGTCAATCGTCTGTTCAAAAGCAGCCGTATCCGCTTGGGCATAGTGTTGCGTGTTTTTATTGCCGGTAAGCGAATAGAGCAGTCCTGTTTGCACACCGAAATTCAGTGGCAAACAAAACGTGACGTTCAAACCAATCCGTCCGCCGTGGAGATAACCATCGGGATAGTTCTTGTTCTTACTTTGCAACCAAGGTTGGGTATAACCCACCTCCAAACGATACTCCGTCTTAAACTGGTAATCGGACGCATTATCTTCTTTTTTTGTGGGGTCAAAGAAGCCGTCATCTACCGTTTGTAGGTCGGCTACGATGCGTTTATTCTCTTGCGCGTAAGCGCACGCGCACATCGCGCATAATAATAAGGATAATAGTGTACGAGGCATAAGCGAGTTTAACGGGTTTAGCAAGTTTAACGGGTTTAACATGTTTAACGGGTTTAGCAAGTTTAACGGGTTTAGCGAGTAAATCCTTTCTTTTGGAGTAAATATTTAGGGTCAGCGTCTTTGCCACGGAACTCGCGATAGAGTTCGCCAGCCTCTTTGGTTCCTCCTTGTTCAAGCAAGTGTTTGAAACGCGCTGCTACTTCGGGATTGAGGATGTCTCCTGTTTCGTCAAAGGCTGCAAAAGCGTCAGCGTCAAGGACTGCCGACCAA
This sequence comes from Paludibacteraceae bacterium, assembly GCA_024400135.1. GTDB lineage: Bacteria > Bacteroidota > Bacteroidia > Bacteroidales > Paludibacteraceae > Colicola. The sequence goes on along the minus strand of JAKSNE010000047.1, from coordinate 4,086 downwards.
GTGTAGCTATAGTAGCCTGCCTCATAGCCGGACGAGCCGAAGATATGGTTAAAGAACGTAGGACGATAACGTACGATAATCTCGTCCAGCATGTTCATCTTGGCTAACGATTGGGCTTCGAAAGCGTCAATGTCTAAACTCTCGGCACTGGTGAGCAAGTGGAAGTCCAAGTCCATGATAGAAGCGCAAAGCAGTTCGGTCTCTACGAAGCCTTGGTTGAAGGTAGCGGCTTTATTGATTTTCTCCACAAGTTCATCGGGAATCAGTTCGCCCGTTTGGTAGTGGAAAGCGTAGGTCTTGAGAATCTCGGGACGGTAGCAGTAGTTCTCCATGAATTGTGAGGGCAGTTCGACGAAGTCGCGCGGAGTGTTGGTACCGCTGAGCGATTGGTAGGTGGCTTGTGCCATGAGTCCGTGCAGGGCGTGACCAAACTCGTGGAAGAGGGTCTCTACATCATCCATCGAGAGTAAAGACGGCTGGTCAGAGGTGGGTTTGGTGAAGTTACCTACATTCGCAATGACGGGACGATGGTCGGTTCCATCCGCATCTTTGTATTGCACTTTGAAGTTCGTCATCCACGCTCCGGCACGTTTGGTGTCGCGAGGGAAATAGTCGGTATAAAGAATACCTACGAGTGCGCCATCCTTATCAGTGACTTTGAATGCCTCTACCTCGGGGTGATAGACGGGCACCTCAGTGGTGGGTTCGAAGTTCAGTCCGTAGAGGTTGTGGGCGAGTAAGAATGCACCCTTACGCACGTTCGATAGCTCAAAGTAAGGACGGATATGCTCTACATCCAAGGCATATTTGGATTGGCGGAGTTTCTCGGTGTAGTACCACCAGTCCCATGGTTCGAGTTTAGAGTTTAGAGTGTAGAGTTTAGAGTCTTTATTCATGAGTTTTTGGAGTTCGGCTGCTTCGCGTTTAGCGGCTTTGAGGGACGGCTCCCAGATAGAAAGAAGGAAATCGTATGCGGTTTTGCCATCTTTTGCCATGCAATCAACGAGGATCTGGTCGGCAGGGCAGGTATAACCAAACAGTTGGGCTTTGGCGATACGCAGTTCCATAATACGGCGGATGATGGCTTTGTTATCAAACTCGTTATCATGGTTAGCGCGTGTGGTATAAGCCAGCAGGAGTTGTTTGCGCAGTTCGCGATTAGAGCAGTATTGGAGTACGGGTGTGAAACTCGGGCGTTTGGGAGTGAACATCCACGCGTCGGGACGACCGGCAGCAATAGCTTCCTCTTTAGCAGCTTGTTTTGCACTTGCGGGCAGACCTTCAAGGTCGGCTTCGTTGGTAACGAAGATTTGGCAGTTATTGGTCTCGCTAACGATGTTATTTCCGAACTTAAGGGTGAGCACTCCGAGTTCTTGGTTGATGTCCATAAGTTTCTGTTTGTCCTCGGGATTGAGGTTTGCACCATTTTGAGCAAAACTCTTGTAGGTGTTGTTGAGTAACATCAACTGCTCGGGATTGAGGTTGAGTTGGTCTTTCTGTTCATAAACGGCTTTGACGCGCGCAAAGAGAGCTTCGTTCATGATTATCTCGTCGGAGATTTGGCTCAGTTGAGGCATGATTTCTTCGGCGAGGGCTTGCATCTCGTCGGTACCATCGGATTCGAGGAGGGTGAAGAAGATGTTCGATACATCGTTGAGCAGTCTGCCCGAGCGGTCGAGTGCCTCGATGGTGTTGGCAAAAGTAGGTGCGTCTGGATTAGCAACGATAGCGTCCACTTCGGCGCGGTTTTGTTTGAAAGCCTCTTGGAAGGCAGGACGATAATGCTCAATCTTGATTTGGTCAAATGCCGGCACATCGTAAGGTGTGGCGGGTTGGTGAATGAGCGGGTTTTGATTACATGCTATAGCAGCCATAGCGATCACGGATAATAAAAAGATTTTACGCATAATTATTGTATTTTAACGTTTTTTTTCAGGGCATCGGCAATGAGTTTTTTCATCTCGTTGCTCTTGGTTTGTGTATCTTTGTGTATGATAGGACGGAAGTCCTTTGCGAACTTACACTCGGCAGCTTTGATCTTGAGGTCGTCTTTGTTACCGACCACATCTACTCCGATATAGAACGGCGATAAGAGCGAAGCGTGGTAGTTGAAGTTCATGTCGAGGTAGTGGTTTCCTCCGGCGGCAATCATATAGTTATCCATCGTCACACAGAAGGGATAAACGGTTATCTCGTCCTTGTAAAGGGTTATTTGGGCATTGATGGAGTCAATAAGGTTCTCTGTCTTGCGGTTGAACATAAGTATCTTCGCCACCTTACCGAAGGTCTCGCTATCAAGAAGAACGAGGTCTTTGCCTTCAATGTCGCACGCACCGCGGAGGGTAGAGGTCTTGAGTTGGTATTGGTCGTTGACGTAGGTCTCGGCAGCAATATGGAACTGGGCTAAGCCTTTGAAGGATTGCAGCATAGGCATGAGCGTATCCAGTTGCGGAATCATGTCAATGAGTTGTTGGATATCAACATCTACCATGTGATAATCGAAGCCGACATAGATATGGTCGCGTCGAGGGGTGCGGTAAATAGCACTGAGTTGGAGTTTGGCGGCTTGGCACACAAACCCCATTTGGTCGAGGATAACCTCTCCGTCACGAATGGTTATTTTTCCGCCAAGGTTATTAAGTTCTTGCCCTAAGGCGTGGGTGGATTTGATGAGGGTGTTGAGGGTCAATTCCACATCTTGCGGAACGATAAACGGGTCGGAAGGTGTGGTGTCGGCTTCGGCTACTGTCACTTCTTCGGTGCCGGTTGTGTCGCCATCGGGCAGGAGGGCGAGCAGTTCGTCCACATCGGTATAGTTAGAAGTGAAGTTGAGTTCACCCGTGAGGTTCTGCTCCTTGCGAATCCATTGGCTGATATTCTTCACCTGACCACTCAGGCAGAAATCCGAGTTGCCAAGGACGATTCGGCTGGTGTCGATATTAAAGACCTTATTGGAATAGGTAAACTTCATTTGCGGGATAGCAACGACGGGTTCAATGTTGGGCAGTTGTGCTTTGGCTTCGTGCAGGTCGAAGTATAAGAGCGGATTCCATTTGAGTAAGATATTCTCGGCATCCTTATTATAACGCGAAGCGGCACGCAAGGTCATCTTATTCGTTTGTACTTGGAAGTTGTCGCCCAAGTTTCCTTGCATAGCTGCTACAGTGAACTGCAGCCCTATTCGCTGCGCGTCAGGATTGCGTTTGGAAGCACAGATCTGAGCATCGCCGACCGGTTGAACAAGGTGAGCGTGGATAGTGTCCATATTGGCGATCACGTCGTTGAGGTCAAACCCAACGGCAATAGTCGGGATCTTGGTTTGGATATCTTTGGTTTCTTCCAAAGAGGCGTGCAGGTTACCTTTGTCGATGAAAGCTTGCAGGCTATCCATCAAGAAGTTCACTTGTTCGATATTCAGTTTGGCAGTGGCGTTGATGTTCGTCCAGTGTTGTTGGGTGATATCGTTTAAGTGGGCTTTGCCATCAATCGTACCAAAGGTGCGCCCGTGGACTTCCATCTTCGTTGAATCGGTATCGAGGTAGCGATTGGCTTCCGCGAGGTTGAGGTTCACGTTCGCGTGCAGTTCGAGTAGCGGGTTAGCGAGTTCGAAGTTGGCGTTGCGTTTGAATATCTTCGTCGCTTTGGCTTTGAGTTGGATGGCATTGTCGTTGGTCTTTGTCGATAAGTTATGAATAGTGACCGACGTCAAGTCTTGCCGATTCATGTCTAAATGTGCCTCGATATTCGCTTTCGTGTCCCTCAGTTTATACGGAAGGTGAGCATAATCGTACGAGCCTACACCTTTAGTGAGGTTGAGTTTGGCATCGATGATAGGCCACTGCACGCTATCGAACACACCAGCTGCGTGTGCTTGCAGTTGGAGTTGACCATTGACATCGAGTTCGGCGGGCACTAATTGAGCGATGGAAGCAGGCAAGAGGGCAAGCAGTTCTTGGATGTTCCACTCGTTGGTTTGAAGCGTGACATCGCCTTTGAAACCGCCCTCGTCTAAGATTCCGACAGTTCCTTCGAGTCCTATCTCAAACTGATTGAGTTTCAGACGTGCCGGTTGGATGTGAATATCTT
>JAKSNE010000046.1 GCA_024400135.1 Paludibacteraceae bacterium | reverse complement strand
AAAAATTTAATTTATATGCTCTCAATCGCTATAATTGTGGATATGCAGAACGACTTTGTCAGTCCTCATGGTGTCCTTTCTTCTGAGAGGACGCAAGCCGTTGTTCAACCTTCCCTGAGGCTCAAATCAATGTGTGGTTTACTGGATTAGGTTGACCAGACATAAAGTGGAGGGGAGTAGAGAAGTAGAGGAGTAGAGGGGTAGAGGAGCAAAAAGGTGGAGGAGCAGTAAAGGAGTTACTGCGCCATGCCTAAAATCGAATATCGCTTCCCATCTCGAAGAATGAATATCTGACCGTTCTCCAGTATCTTGGTGGAGGAAGACCCATCCAAGCCTTCCCTCGAAGGGAAGGATGTGAAAGGCTGATAGGTGGAGGGTAAGGCGGTGGAACTGCCGGACAAATGCGGATCCTGCGCAAAGGTGAAGAAATAGTGACTACCCACATCGGTGGTCATATCCAAAGCGTATTGCCAAACACCTGCGCCTTTATCGGTGAGCGTAAGGGTGATCTCGGTAAAATGATAGTTCTCACCATAGAAGAAATAGTCATTAAAATCCGATTGGTTTTGGAAGAGTAGGGGAGCATAGACTTGCCCTTCGGATAAGGTGTAAACACCCTCCGTCAGTTGGTTCTCCGTCGGTAAGACGAGATTGAAAATCAGGTTCGGATAGTCCTCCAAATACGAGAAGTTAAACTCATACTCGTAAAAACCTTCCACCGTAGGACGACGCAGTCCGTTACACGTGACTACGACCGAGTCCATCGTGAGCTCTTTCTCCTCCTTGGGTTTGGGCGGGAAGGGAGCAACATAGAACATGTTGTAAGCCGTCACATCGACCGTAAACGTAGAACCGTGTTGCGAGGTCAACGTACCTTGCACATAGACGGTATCGCCTTCCTTATTGAGGGAGAAAGTGAGGCTACCTTCCTTAACATAATAAGGTGTATATTCGCCCCAATCGGTGCCACGGATGGCTACATACGACGGGTAATCGTTTCGGTTCTTATATCCGGGAGAGGCAATGAACGTGCCGTCTGCGCTATCCGCCGAGAAAGTGAAGGTACCGACCGGCATATCGAACTGATTGGAGACAAGGTCGAGTTCTATCCAGTCGAAATTCTGATCCAACGAGTCAACGAGGTTGAAGTTAATCCAGCCGGTCTTTTCGCGGTTATCTCTCACGTTGACAATCTGTCCGATAAACGTTTGACTAACGGTCTCAATAGGTTCAAAGCGATACGGGTCGTCTTCCGGTTCGGGAGGCACGTCGCCGGTCTTATACTCGAAGCGGAAAGGTGCGATATCGTACGTGTAGGTTGAGCCTTTTCGTGCGGCTTGAATAGTGGCAGAGAGTTCACAAGTGTCCTCATTGATGACGGTGATAGTGAGCGTAATCTCAGAGTCTTCTTCGCAGAAATATTGGTTGCCGTTGTCTTTCTCTAAACCGCAGTTGTAATAGTAAATCGAGCCGTCTTGGGCAGAAAAAGTGCCAACGAGCGACTCGGTCTTAGGCCATACGTCAAAGAAAACATGATAGGTGGCTTGGGAAGTGGAAGCGGTGATATCGAGGTAGTAATTGGGTTTATCGACGGTGAGGTCAGAGATGTCCACCTTACTGGCGGTTAAGTTATAAACTGCCCACAAAGGAGCGCAAAAAACGATAGTCAGAAGTAAAAAAAGTGCTTTTTTCATGTCTAAAATGCTAAAAAATCGTGCAAAGGTACACTTTTTTTTGGATATATGCAAATTTTTTTGTAACTTTGCGCCCAAATTGTATTTTATTTATGGTAGATATCTTGTTTAGGAGTTTGGCTAGCGGCAGTAGTGGTAACTGCTATTACTTCGGAACCCAGTATCGTGGGATTCTAATAGATGCAGGTATAGCTGCTCGCACTATCCAGCACGATTTACGCGAGATGGGCCTCGATTTTCAGAATATCATGGGGGTCATCATTACGCACGATCACGCGGACCATATACGCGCGGTTGGGACGTTAGGTGAGCGCGTACACCTGCCTATTTACACCACGCCTGAGATACACGAAGGTATTGACAGGAACTACGGTGTGAGAGAGAAACTGCGTACTTCACGTAGGTACATAGAGAAGAACAAAGAGTTCGATATCGGTGGCATTAAGATCCTTGCTTTGGGTGTTCCACATGATTCGACGGACTGCTTGAGTTTTGTCATTGACTTCTGCGGGCAGCGGTTTATGTTAGTCACCGACTGCGGCTCGCCTCGTGAGGAGTTGGAGGAGTATATGAAAACCGCCAATCACCTTGTTATCGAGGCTAACCACGATGAGCAGATGTTGCTCAATGGTTCGTATCCGACGTACTTGAAGGAGCGTATCCTGTCGCCACTTGGGCACCAGAGTAATGACACTTGTGCGCAAGTGATTGAGCGCGTCTATCACGAAGGGTTGCAGAACATCTGGCTCTGTCACCTTAGTCCGGAGAACAATACACCGGAGAGCGCTTATGAGGCAGCGTCACAGGCACTGCTGAATATCGGAGTTATGCCGGGTGCCGATGTCTATCTGAAAGCGTTAGACCGCTTGCAGGCAAGTCCTGTCTATCCCTTAAACGAAGCACCCACGCTGCCTCGCGTTATTGAAAAAAGAGAACAACAAACTATATCGGAAGATGATGAAGAATAAACAGTTGGTAATCATTCCTACCTATAACGAGAAAGAGAATGTAGAAGCGATTATTCGTGCCGTAATGGCGTTAACCGTACCTTTCCACGTACTTATCATTGATGACGGTTCGCCCGACGGAACGGCTCAGATTGTGAAACGCTTGATGGAGGACGAGTTTAAGGAACGGTTGTTCATGATTGAGCGTGCCGGAAAATTAGGTTTAGGTACCGCTTATATCACCGGTTTTAAGTGGGCTATCGAGCACCAATACGACTATATCTTTGAGATGGATGCGGACTTCAGTCACAACCCCAACGACCTTCTTAAACTGCACGAAGCCTTGGATGAGAAAGGTGCTGATGTGGCTATCGGTAGCCGTTACTTGACGGGTGTGAATGTGGTCAACTGGCCGATGGGACGCGTGTTGATGAGTTATTTCGCAAGTAAGTACGTGCGCACCGTCTTAGGTGTCAGCATCCACGATACGACCGCCGGCTTTGTAGGCTATCGTCGCCAAGTGTTAGAGACCATCGAACTGGATAAGATTCGTTTCAAGGGCTATGCCTTCCAGATTGAGATGAAATATACGGCATATAAGTGCGGTTTCACGATAGTGGAAGTGCCTATCGTGTTCGTGAACCGCGTGTTGGGTACCAGTAAGATGTCGGGAGGTATCTTCTCGGAAGCCCTCTTGGGTGTTGTTCGTCTCAAGGTGAATGGTTTGTTCCGCAAATTTCCACAGAAACAATGAAACGTCTGATACTGCCTTTTCTTTTAGGGATACTGCTCATCGGTTGCCATTCGCCTAAGTCCAAGACGGTGACGTATGCGTATGGTCTTCCTGTCGATTCGTTTCGAGTCGATACGGGCGTTATTCGTAAGGGGCAGACATTAGGCGAGATTTTCGCTTCGGCGGGCGCAACGAGACAGCAGATGGTGTTTGTCTCTACCTTGACGCGCAAGCAGTTCGATACACGTTGCGTTCGCCCCGATAAGAAATACTTGCTTTTCTATCAGACGGACGAGCAGCAACAGCAATACCTCAAACACCTTGTCTATCTGTCGTCGCTGAGGGAAGCGTATGTCTTCCACTTGGACGATTCGATGTATGTGGAGAAACAGGTCAAGCCGATTGAGACCGTTCATAGGTCAGCCAAAGTGGGTATTGAGACGAGCCTTTGGAACGCGATGGTGGATAATGACCTGCCCGTGGATCTTGCCCTCGAACTGAGCGAGATATACCAATGGACGATAGACTTCTTTGCCCTTCAAAAAGGCGACTCGGTGTCCGTGTATTTCGAAGAATACTACGTCGATACCGTTCGTTACGGGATGGGACGTATCTATGCTGCGAATTTCTACCACGGCAAAGAGTGGCAAGAGGCGTTCTTCTACAATAGGGACAATATCAGCAACTACTTCGATGGCGATGGCAACAGTCTTCGCAAGGCTTTCCTCAAAGCACCGCTTAACTACAAGCGTATCTCATCGACGTTTACCTACGCTCGCAAACACCCTGTGTATAAGATTGTGCGTCCGCATACGGGAGTCGATTATGCTGCTCCGGTGGGTACGCCGGTGGTGGCAGTCGGCGACGGCGTAGTGACCTTCAAAGCCTATAAGGGTGGAGGAGGCAACACGATTAAGATTAAGCATAACAATACTTATACCACCGCTTACCTGCACCTAAGCCGATACGCCAAGGGACTGCAAGTCGGTCAGCGCGTGCAACAAGGACAAGTGATAGGATACGTAGGCTCTACGGGTGCCAGCACCGGTCCGCACCTCGACTATCGTGTATGGAAGAACGGCAACCCAATCGACCCGCTGAAGATGGTGTCGCCGCCGGCTCAACCTATTCCGTCCAAGTATAAAGAAAACTTCGCTACGAAAGTGGCAGAATATAGAACCCATCTGTAAAATAGTAAAAACATACGATTATGGATATATCAATTATCGTGCCTCTGTTTAATGAGGCGGAGTCGCTTCCCAAACTCTACGAGTGGATAGTCAAAGTGATGGACGAACATAAGTTCAGTTATGAGATTATCTTCGTGAACGATGGTAGTACCGATACCTCTTGGCAGGTCATCCAAGACCTCAAACGCCAAGGCGGCGAGGCAGTCAAAGGTATCTGCTTTAGGCGTAACTACGGCAAATCCGCTGCCCTGTATTGTGGTTTCAAAGCCGCGCAAGGACAAGTGGTTATCACCATGGATGCCGACTTGCAAGACTCGCCCGACGAGATTCCCGAACTCTACAAGATGATTACCGAGGACGGTTTCGACCTCGTGAGCGGTTGGAAGCAGAAACGTTTCGACAATAAACTGACGAAAAACCTGCCCTCTAAACTCTTCAACGCAACGGCACGTAAGGTGACGGGCATTCAGCTACACGACATGAACTGCGGTCTGAAGGCTTATCGCAACGACGTGGTGAAGAACATTGAGGTCTTCTCGGAGATGCACCGTTATATACCGTACTTGGCTAAGAATGCCGGCTTTACGAAGATTGGCGAGAAGGTGGTGCAGCACCGCAAACGCGAGTTTGGCGTTAGTAAGTTCGGATTGAACCGTTTTGTCAACGGGTATCTGGACCTGATGACGCTTTGGTTCCTCAATAAGTTCGGCAAACAACCTATGCACTTCTTTGGTCTCATTGGTAGTCTGATGTTCTTCTTAGGGTTTGTGGCTATCGTTGTGGTAGGAGCCATGAAACTGCACGCTTTATCGACGGGCGTTCACGCGATGCTCGTTGCCGATAACCCGTACTTCCATCTGTCTATTCTGATGATGGTGTTGGGGTGTATGCTTTTCTTGGCAGGGTTCTTAGGCGAACTCATCATCCGTAACTCGCAAACACGTAACGACTATTTAATTAAGGAGGAGATTTGATTTGAACTTAGACGAACAACGCGATACGATTGAAAGAGCATTGGGCGAACGTATGATCAACCACTGCTTGGCGATCCTTAAGATCTGGATTGCCGAGTTGGGTGTAGATAACTACGCCAATCGCTACCATTCGTTGCAGCAGAACTATAAATACTTATTTAACTACTACCTCTCTGCCGACGACCCCGAGCGTGACCGCCTGTTAGACGAGATGACGGGTGAGGCGTACCGATTGGTGGACGAGGTCTTTGCTGATGTCTGCCTCAAGAGGGGTAGGGTGAAGGAACATCAAGGTTTTGACCGAACGGACCATATCAGTGTTATGCACTATTTCAGTGAGTGTATGCACTTCCAAGACGAGGACCTCGATTGGCTATGCGACGTTATCCAAGACGGAGAGCAGACTTCGTTGGCACTCGTAGCAGTGGCTGCTATTGCGGCAAACCTCAAGAACTTCTTCCAAGAGGACGCGCTGTTAGCACTTATCCAGTGCCTAGACTGCGAACAAGAAGTGCTGCATAACCAAATCAACGCCACGGTCTTGATGTTGCTTATCCATTACGATGTACGTATCGACTTCTTCCCGGCAGTACAAGACGCTTTTGAGCAGAAGATTGGCGAGGGAGACGAGATATTCGAAGTCATGTGCGGGTTTATTCACTCGACGACCGTCAAACTCAAAGACTTGCTTAAGTCCAAGGACTTTGATTCGGAGAATATCCCTTCCGAACTCAAGAACCTCTTGCAACAAGTGCAACAGAGTAGCGAGAACGTCAATATCGAGGAGGTGGTCAACTGGATGCCCAACGATGAGAACGAGTATTTGGCAGGACTGATCGCTATCCTACCGCAGACGTGGCTCTATAGCCTTGTGGTGGGGGACGATATCGACCGCGCGAAGAAACTGGCAAACACCTACCTTGATGCCGGCATGATGGATCTGATGTGGAATAACTTAGACGAGGCGGAGGAGCAACTAGTGGAACAACTGCGCTCCGATAAGGTGTGTGCCCAAGACTACCTCAATTATGGGCATATATGTTTCATCAAGAAAGACCGAATCATGGCGTACGAGAACTATAAGCAGGCGCGACAGATGGTAGGTTCGGCGAAGAAGTTCTTCTCGCTCTTTAGACCCGATAGAGGTATATTGGTGAGCAAGGGTGTACCCGTAGAGCACATCTACCTGATGGAAGACCAGTTGTTGAAGATTGAAGAATGAGGAATTGAACGCCCAAAGGGCTAAATGATGAAATGATGAATTGACTAAAACTAACGACAAATATGTTTGATAACTTGAGCGAACGCTTGGAGCGTTCATTTAAAATCCTAAAAGGTGAAGGACGAATAACCGAGATTAACATTGCGGAAACCGTCAAAGACATTCGCAAAGCCTTGCTTGAAGCGGATGTGAATTATAAAACTGCCAAACAGTTCACGGACGAGGTCAAAGCCAAAGCCCTTGGTCAGAACGTGATGAATGCCGTTCGACCGGGACAGTTGCTGGTTAAGATCACTCACGACGAACTGGCAACCCTCATGGGTGGCGAAGCCGAGGATATCAACCTCAAAGGCAGTCCGGCGGTCATCCTGCTTAGCGGTCTGCAAGGTTCCGGTAAGACGACCTTCGCTGCCAAACTGGCGAACTACTTACAGAAGAAGAAAAACAAGAAAGTCATGCTCGTGGCGTGTGACGTCTATCGTCCTGCGGCTATTGAGCAACTGCGCGTACTCGGTGAGCAGATAGGCGTAAAAGTCTATACCGAAGAGACCGAAGCCAATCCGGTTGCTAAAGCCAAGAAAGCTATTGCTGAGGCACGCACCTACGGCTATGACGTAGTGATCATTGATACCGCCGGTCGTCTGGCAGTGGATGAGCAGATGATGCAAGAGATAGCGGCTATCAAGGACGCTATCCAACCGCAAGAGACACTGTTCGTGGTCGATTCGATGACCGGTCAAGATGCTGTTAATACGGCGAAGGAGTTCAATGACCGCCTAGACTTCGATGGCGTTATCCTCACCAAACTTGATGGTGACGCGCGTGGTGGTGCTGCCC